>JAFMRN010000206.1 GCA_017354065.1 Solirubrobacterales bacterium | reverse complement strand
GATCACACCGGGCGCGATTGAGCGGGCGCCGCGCCCCGCGGCGGCCAGCAGCCGGCGGCGCCAGTCATCCTCGGTCGGGCGCACCGGACGGGCCCGGACTACGAGCACGGCGGCACCCCCTGAGAGGTCACAGCCGAGCTCCTTGCCGCGCGCCAACAGATCGTCCGCCTCGGCGATGTCACCGGCCAGCACCGCGCGGAGGAAGCCGACGGCCGCTTCCTCGGACGCGCGCTCCGGCGCGCGCACGCGCTCGACCTCGGAGGCGATCAGCGTGGTCACCAGTGCCAGCAGTGCCGCGTCCGCAGCCCCCTCACGGTTGCGCATCCGCAGCTCGCCCACGGGGGTGTCGGCGACCTTCAGCTCGATCGTGTCGACGCCGTCCCCGTCATGCATCAGCGTGCGCTCATCCGCGGGGGAGCGGGCGGCGACCGCCAGCACTGACGCGGAGCGGTCGATCAGCACCAGTGAGGCGTCAAGCGCACGTCCGGCGGCGCGCAGCACCTCGGGCAGCCCGGCTCCGGCCTGGACGGCCGCCGTGATCTCGGCGAGCACCGTCAGGTTCGGTGGTTGGGATCCGACTCTGGGCCTGCCGGCGTGGTCGCTGTCGGACATGTCTCGCCTCCAGCCTTAGAACAACTGGGGCCATTCTGCGACCAGCAGAACGCCTGCAACGATCCCGATACCCAGCAGCGCAGCCAGTACATACAGCGACAGCACCAGTGCGGCGCCACGCTCCAGCGGGCGCCGGTAAGAACTCAGCGCCGGAGCGACGACCAGCGACACGAATGCCGCCAGCCCGAAGACCAGGCAGAACGCGCCGACCAGGTAGGTGATGGTGGTGTTGCTCATAGCGATTAGCTCAATTGTGACGAACCTGGGAACGGAAGCGCTGACAGCGCTCCGGGAAAGCGTTTTGACAGTGTCTCGGCGGCGCCATTCGCGGCGGCGCGCGCATCCCCTCCCCACCAGACTCCGAACACCGTCGGCCCGGATCCGGAAACCATCGCCTGCTCCGCGCCCGCGTCATACAACGCCTCCAGCCCGACCTGGATCTCAGGCGCCAATGACAACGCCGCGGGCGCCAGGTCGTTGACCGCCAAAAGCGGCGGGAACCGCCCGCCATCGGCCAGACCGCGGCGGACAAGCTGCTCAAGCTCGGCCAACTCGGCCGCCGGCCGCCCCAACTCCAGCCGGTCGGCCTCACGGTAGACGTCCGCGGTCGACAGACCGAACCCGGCTGGCAGGATCACGTAGGCGTGCTCGGCCAGGCCCGCCGGGAACGACGCGAGCTCCTCCCCCACCCCCGTGCCGAGCCACAGTCCCGGCTCGATCAGGGCCGAGACATCCGCGCCAAGCTCGGCCGCGATGTCAAACACGTCGACCTGATCGCGCGCCAGCGACAACACCGCGGCCGCATCCGCTGACCCGCCGCCCATGCCGGCGGCAACCGGGATCGCCTTGTCGATCGTGATCGCCAACGGCGGTGAGTCCCAGCCGGCCGACCGCAGCAACGCCAGAGCGTCGGCAGCCAGATTCCGGCCGTCCACCCCCGGGCAGATCACCTGATCAACATCCGACTCGACAACTGAAAGCCGATCCGCCAATGACAGCGCCTGGAACACGGTAACCAGCTGATGGCGGCCGTCGGAGGCACGCTGCTCACCCAGGTACAGGCACAGGTTCACCTTCGCGCGAGCCTGAAGAATCACCCGGCGAGCCTATCCACCAGCGCGACGTAATCCTCAGGCGCCAGCCGCTCAGCCCGCGCGTCGTCCGGGAACCCCAGCTCAACCAGCGACTCGCGCAGGCGGTCACGCACGCCGTTGTCCCCGCGCACCAGCGACACGGACTTGGCCAGCGCCTTGCGCCGGTGGGCGAAGGAGTCCTGGACCAGCTTGCGGATCTCACGCGAAGAACCACGGCTCGCCTCCGCCGGACTGAACTCAAAGTCAGTCCGGCGCCGTAAACCGAGGAGTACGGAATCGACATTGGGAACGGGCCGGAAGACGTTGCGCGAGATCTGGCGCAGCACCTTCACGTCGCAGACGAGCTGGGCGAGCACCGAGGGGACCCCGTAGGCGGGCGACCCGACTGACGCCGCGAAGCGCTCCCCGACCTCTTTCTGGAGCATCACGACCCACTCATCGATCCCGGTCTCGAACACGGTCTTCAGCACCACGGTGGCGCCGACCCCGTAGGGCAGGTTCGCGACCATCTTGGTCGGCGCGGGGTCCAGCGAGCCCATGTCATAGGAGGCGGCGTCGGCCACGTGCAGCACGCCGCGGTCGGCCAGCGCGGCGGAGAGCCCGTCGGCAAGTCCCCGGTCGACCTCGATCAGGTGCACAAAGCCGGTGTCGGCGACCAGCCGGCGGGTCAGGATGCCCTCACCGCCGCCGACCTCGAGCACCACGTCGTCGGCGTTCAGCGCGGCCAGCCGGGCTATCACGTCGATGATGTTCTGATCGACCAGGAAGTTCTGGCCGAGCGAACGCGGGCCTGTCTTGCGCCGGCTCACCAGTTGAACGCGTCGGCGGCGGCGCGCACAACCGCCTGATCGAAGTCCGCATAGGACACACGCCGCTCAACCGCCAGCGCCTCAGCGGTCTTGACCACCAGCTCCGGCGTGTTGGGCTTGCCGCGAAACGGGACCGGCGTGAGGTAGGGCGCGTCGGTCTCCACCAGCAGGCGCTCCGCGGGGACCTGAACCGCGGCCTCACGAAAGTCCGTGTTGCGGGGGTAGGTCGCGTTGCCCGCGAAGGACACCCACCAGTTCTGATGCGTGAGAACCTGGTCTATTCGGGAGGGCATCGAGAAGCAGTGCAGGATCACCTTGACCCCGTCGGTCTCGGCTTCAAGGACCGCCAGGGTGTCTTCATCGGCCTCACGCGTGTGGATCACCACGGGCTTCCCGACCGTGCGCGCGATCTCGATCTGGGCGCTGAAGGCACGCTTCTGATCCTCGGCGGGGGCGCCCTCACGAAAGTAGTCAAGCCCGGTCTCACCGACCGCCTTCACCGCGGGCTCGCCGGCCAGTTCGACCAGTTCGGAGTACTCCCGGTCGCCGAAGCCGGCCGCCGAGTTGGGGTGCACGCCGACCGCCGCGAACACGGACGCGAACCGCTCCGCCGCCTCCAGCGCGATACGGGAAGACTCCACGTCGGTGCCGACGGTCAGCATCTTCGTGACACCGGCCTCCCACGCCGCGGCCACCAGCGCCGCATCATCGTCCTTGCAGATGTGGAGGTGGGTGTGGCTGTCAATCATCGCGGCGCGATCAGTCGGGTTCTTTGGGAAACAGCGGCGGGATCTTCTCGACCCGCGCTGTGGCAGCGGCGTGGGTGCCGAACGCCGCGGCGCTGTAGTCCGTATCGGGCGTGCCCAGCGCGGCCAGCACCTTCGCGGTGGCGGCGGGGATGAACGGGTACAGCAGCACGCTGAGGGAGCGCACGCCCTCATGCAGGGACGCGAGCACCGTGTCCAGCCGCGCGGCGGCCGCCTCGTCGCGGGCGAGCTCCCAGGGCCGCTGCTCCTCTACGTAGCGGTTCAAACGCCGCACCCGCTGCCAGATCTGATCCAGCCCGCCGGTCAAATCGACGGCATCCAGCGCGGCCGACACCGTTGCCGGCAGGCCGGTGAACTCCGCAGCCAGCTCCGGGTCGGTCGCGCGTGAAGACACGTCGGAATCCCTGTAGCGCGCGATCATCGCCAGCGTGCGGCTGGCGAGGTTGCCGTAGTCGTTGGCCAGCTCGGCGGAATAGCGGTTGGCGACCGCGTCCATCCCGACCGGCCCGTCGGAGCCGAACTGGACCTCGCGCAGCAGGAAGAAGCGCAGCGCGTCAGCGCCGAAACGCTCGGTCACATCCAGGGGATCGAGCCCGTTGCCCAGCGATTTGGACATCTTGCGCCCGTCGGCGCCCTGGAGGAAGCCGTGTACGAACACGCCCTTGGGCGGTTCCAGCCCGGCGGCCAGCAACAGCGCCGGCCAGTAGATCGTGTGGAACTTGAGGATGTCCTTGCCGATCATGTGGACGCTGGCCGGCCAGTAGCGCTCGGTCAGGTCCGCGTTCGCGCGCGCGTAGCTGAGCGCCGTGTAGTAGTTGAGCAGCGCGTCAAACCAGACGTAGAAGACGTGGCTGTGATCCCAGGGCACCTGCACGCCCCAGGTCAGCTTCGCGCGGGTCAGGGACACGTCCTGGAGGCCGCCCGCCAGGAACGCCTCGGCCTCATTGCGCGCCCGCGGCGGCCCGACGAACCCCTGGTTCTCGGCGAACAGCGCCTCCAGCTGGGACTGGAAGGCCGACAGCTTGAAGAAGTAGTTCTCCTCGTTCTCCTTGGTCAGCTCGATCTCATGGATCGGGCAGCGGTTGCCCTCGAGGATCTCGTTCTCAACCTTGAAGTCCGCACAGCGCGGGCAGTACCAGCCGGTATAGGTGCCCTTGTAGACGTAGCCGTTGTCATAGACGCGCTGGAGCACGTCCTGGACCTTCTGCTCATGCTGGGGGTCGGAGGTGCGGATGAAGAAGTCCGGCTCGACGCCGAGCTCGGGCAACAGCGCCTTGAACTTCTCCGCGTTCAGGTCCGCCCACTCGCGCGGCTCATAGCCGTTGGCCTTGGCGGCGTCGGCAACGGGCTCGCCGTGCTCGTCGGTGCCGGTCAGAAAGAACGTGTCGTCTGAGCGCTGGCGGTGGTGGCGGGCCAGCACGTCGGTGGCGATCGCCTCATACGCGTGACCGAGATGCGGCTGGCCGTTCACATATGAGATCGAGGTGGTGATGTAGAAGCTCATGCGCTTGTCATCGCTTTGTAGAGCTGGTTCGCGGAGGCACCCGTCAGTTCAGCAACCACGGCGGCGGCGGGGCGTGGCTTGGCGCCGGCGTCGACGAGCTTCTTCAGTGCCTGGA
>JAFMRN010000205.1 GCA_017354065.1 Solirubrobacterales bacterium | reverse complement strand
CAGTGCGTTTAGCGCGCTGCACAAACCGGTCCGGCTTCCGAAGGGCATCGACCTCCAGCGCGCGCTGCGCAATGCAGGTCCGGGCGTACCCGCTAGCTATGACCCCACACACGCGGCCCTGCTAGCTAACAGCGAGTACCTGATCCCAGCCAAGCTCCCGACGATCACCATCCCTCGCAACTGCGCCAAGATCTCCGGTACCGGCGATCTTCTGTCCGTGTTCCGCCACGAGGTTGGCTCCGGACCTGGCGTGTGCCTGGTGTCGTATGCGGCTCCGGCATATGGGGAGCCGGCGACGAGCGATGGATGCGAGTCGCTGACACTTCTGAACGGATACTTCTCACCCCTGCTTCTCGATGACAGCACGGACGTGCGGCTCCCGGTGCCCGACGGGGTGAGCCACGTCCAGTACATGTACAGAGACGGCAAGGTGCGATCACTGCCAGTCACCCATAACCTTGTGGCCGAGCCGCCTCTCCCCAGCCCGCCGCACAATTACAAAGCAACGGGCAGGAAATTCACAGCGACTGACGCTCGTCTGATGCGGCAGTGGCTGACCCGTGCCTTGCCGACCGAAATTCGGTGGCGCAACTCCACCGGGGCACTGGTCGGCACGCACCACTTGCCGAGGGGGCTACTGACGTCCTACGTACAGGCAGTCAAGCTGCTTGTTGTGTCAGGGGCGACTGATGATTCGTAAGTCGGTGAGTGCCGCGGTCGCCCTGGCCGTCCTGTTACTCGGTGCGGGCATTGCCGAGGCAGCCAGCGGGCCGGGAAAGCAGCCCGCCCGCAGCAAGCTGAAGGCCTGTACCGACGCGCTCGGCAAGGAGCAACCAGCCGTACGCTCGATCCACGGGAGTGCGGACCCGAGGGTGCTCGGCGCCTTCGGCGTTCTCAAGCAGAACGCGCGACTCCCAGCGAACGCGGACCTCAGGTCCGCGCTCCTGGACAACAGCTCCACCCCGTCCACGTACGACCCCACACACGCCGGCCATATATACGGGGACGAGTACCTGCTTCCGGCCACCTTGCCCAAGCTCGCGACTCCTCACGCATGCGCGCGCGTGCCCGGGATGAACGCTTACCTGTCGGTGTACCGTCACGAAAGAGGCTCGGGACCGGGTGTCTGCGTGCTGTCTATCTCCGCTCGGGCGCGTCCCGCCACCTCTGCGAGCAGCGGATGCGAGTCGCTGTCACTGATAGACGGCTATTCCGCAGACATGCTCGACGGCTATCCAGGCCCGAACTCGACGGTTCTGGCGCCGGACGGCGTGAGCCGCGTCGACTACGTGTACAGGGACGGCAGGACGCGATCCAAGCCTGTGGTCGACAACCTAGTCACAGCCCCGCGACCAATCACACCACGCGGGGATTCGGCCATCGGCGGGAATACCCGTCTGCTGACGCGCTGGCTCGCGGACAGCCTGCCGACCGAAATCCGCTGGCGCAACGCCCAGGGCGAGGTGGTCGCCACCCATCACCTACCCCGCGGGCTCCTGACCACGTATGTACATGCTGTCAAGTTTCTGGAGGAATCCGATGGGTAGGATCGGATTGACACTGTGCCTCCTACTGAGCTTCAACGCGGTCGCGTCCGCGGCAGGGAGCCCACCGCCAACCAAGGGTGCGTCAAAGGCCGCGGAGCTGGCGTGCCTCAAGGGGATCTTCGACCCTGGGGCCGACAAGGCGCCGCAGTCACTCCACGGGAGCGCGTCACCGAAGGTGCTCGCAGCCTTCCCCACGCTGACGAAGCCGACGAAACTTCCGGCGCGGGCCAACCTGAGCGAGAGCCTGCGACAAACCGGAGTCATCAGCTACGACCCGACGCACGCGACCCTGCTGCGCCGGACGCATGCGGGCCCGGTCTATCTGATCCCTGCCGAAGTGGGCCGACTGCCAAAGCCAGCGGCGTGCCGCAAGGTCCGGGACGCCGATGCGTACGTAGATGCGCGCCGCACCGAACAGGGGGCGGGACCCGGCGTGGTCGCCTACGGTCGTGCGGCAGAGTCGGCCAGCGCGGGATCGCTGGCGGCGATCAATGGCTTTGAAGACGGACCTCAGATCTTGAACGGCGGGTCTTCCGGGTCTTTCGTCGTGCCGGACTCCGTCGCCCAGGTGCGATACGTGCTTCCGGGCAACCGTATCCGCAGCGAGCACGTCTCTCACAACCTGGTGGCCGGCCCGTTCACCAAGTCACCGCCGCAGCTCCCCAAGGCGGGCTTTACATCCCCATATGCAAAGCGGTTCACGGCGTGGATCGAGAAATATGAACCCACAGCGATCCGCTGGATCGGCGCGAACGGCAAGCTGATCGCCACTCACAAACGCCCGCGCGGAGAGATCACCACAGATATTCGTGTGTTCCGCTTCCTTTCGACGGTTCTTCGTAGTGCAACCGTACTGTCAACCGGGTAGGGGTATGCGTAAGTTCACGACAGCTTTACTGATGCTTGCCACGCTGCTGCTAGGCGCGACCGTGGCGTTTGCGGCAAGCGGGACGCCGCCGAAGCGCACGGTCGACGCGTGTTTCAAGAGCATGCGGGCCCTGGCCCCGAAACCGCGCTCGCTGCATGGCAGCGCAGACCCGAGCGTGCTCGGGGCGTTCAGCGTGTTTCGCAAACCGGTCCGCCCGAACCTCGATATCAGCCATAACCTGGATGGGCCCGTGTCCAGTTACGACCCGACCCATGCCGGACTGCTGATAAGCAATAAGCACGGCCAGGCCTACCTCGTACCAGTCAGGCTAGGTACATATCCCGAGACGGATGCGTGTAAGAAGGTGCCCGATGCGGACGCGTACTTTGCGGCGATCAGCGACATCTGGGGATCCGGTCCGGGTGTGTGTACGGTCTCCTCTAGCCCTGATTCACCGACAGATGATTTGTGCACGTCACTATCTCGGATCGAGGGCTACAGCTACCCCGCCGGACCGATGTTCGGTTCTACGACCAGCCAGTTAGTGCCGGATGGGGTCAGCCGCGTCGATTACGCGTTTGCAGACGGCAAGGTGCAATCACGGTCCGTGTCTCACAACCTGGTGAGCCGACCCCATCCGCCTGACCCGCCGAAGTCACCGGCAACGTTCACCGCCGCCTACGGGCGAGCGCTGAAACGCTGGTTCGCGAAAGCGCTGCCCACCCAGATCGTGTGGCTTAACGCCAACGGGTCTGTGATCGCGATCCACCGCCGGCCCCACGGCCTGGTTACCACCGAGACGCGGATGATGAGGTTTGCGAGCATCGCAGTGGCCAGCGAGCGCGTCAAATGATCTCGGCGAGTTTTACGCCGGCCGCCTGTAACTCCCCCGGCGTCGACGCCTCCAACACCATCTGCAGGTCGAGAATCCGCGTGTCAAAGCCATCCAGCGCGTTCTCACCGACCACCGCGTAACAGGGCACCCCGGCCTGGCGCGCACGCGTGGCGACCTCACCAGCGAGCTTGCCCGCGAGGGTCTGGCGATCGAGCCGGCCCTCCCCGACAACCACGGCCCGGGCAGCGCGCATGCGCTGGTCAAAGCCGAGTGTCTCGAGCACAAAGGGGGCGCCGGCTTTGAGCTCGGCGCCCAACGCCGCCCACAAGCCACCGGCGAGGCCGCCGGCAGCACCGCTCATCGGGACGCCGCGGGGGTCGCGTGGCCAGCCCGTCGCGAGTTGCTCCAGGCGCTCGGTCAACTGCTCTACCTGCGGTGGGGACGCGCCTTTCTGGGGAGCGAACACCTCGGCCGCGCTTTGGAACTCGGTGCGCACGTCACACAGCACGATCAACTTGTCCGGCGGCTCGTCGATCACCTCCAGCGCGCCGGCGCCACCGTCGGTCGTGGCCGAACCGCCGGCCGCGAGGTAGACGGTCCGGGCGCCGGCGGCCACGGCGACGCTGATCAACTCGCCGGTGCCGCGGCTTGACGCGGCGACCGGATCGCGCTCACGGTCGGAGAACCCGCTGGCGGCGGCGACCTCCACCAGCGCGACACCATCCCCGATCCCGTATTGAGCGGTGATCGGCCGGCCCAACGGATCGCTGACCTCCGCGGTCGCCAGCTCCAACCCGAGCGCGCCGGCCAGCGCGTCCAGGGTGCCCTCCCCCCCGTCGGCCAGCGGGCACAGCGCCACCTCACGACCGGCCTCGGTCAGGCCCTTGCCGACCGCGCCGGCCACCTCCGTGGCTGACAGCGTGCCCTTGAAGCTGTCAGGCGCGACAAGGATCTCGGTTGGAATTCCGGGTACGGGCACGCTGGTAGTATGCAAAAAGTATGAAGGCCCGCGTCACCATCAGCATCGATGAGGAGCTGCTGGCCGAGATCCAGCAGGCGGTCGAGGCCGGCGCAGCGCGCAGCGTGAGCGACTGGTTCTCGATGATCGCGAAGATGCAGGTTCGCCAGGAATCGCTGGCCGACGTCATGGCAGACATCCTTGAGGAGACCGGCGGCCCGCCAACCGAGGAGGAGAAGGCGTGGGCGATGAACGCGCTGGGACTATCGCCGTCGCCGACAGCGGCGCACTGATAGCGGTTGAGCGAGGTAACCGGCTGGTCGCGAGCACGTTTCAGATCGCCGAGGCTCTGCATATCCCCGCCGGCGTGCTCGCGCAGGTGTGGCGTGACCCGGCGCGACAGGCGCGGCTGACACGTACGGTCGCCGCCGATCACACCAGCATCCATGCGCTGGATGGGGACACGGCAAAGCTAGTCGGCCTGCTGTGCGCGACATCCGGAACCAGCGACATAGCCGACGCCCAAGTGGTCCAGGTTGCACGACAGGTCGGCGGAATCGTGTTCACCAGCGACCCGGACGACCTCCGCCGTATCGACCCCGGCGTCAAGCTGGTGGTCTGCTGATGGCCAAGGAGTACACCGTCGTCGAGGTGGCCGGACGTGAGGTGAAGGTCTCGAGTCCAAGCAAGGTGTA
>JAFMRN010000407.1 GCA_017354065.1 Solirubrobacterales bacterium | reverse complement strand
GGTGTCGTCGCGGCCGAGTAATTCGCCGCGGGCGCGCACTGGGTCGCCGGCGGTGTCGCCCCCGCCGCCGGCCCCGCGGCCGCGACCACGATCGCTGCCAGGAGACCGCCACGCGGTGCCCAAGCCCATTTCGATTTCATCTCTGCTCCCTGTGGGGTTCGCTGGTGTGTGGAGAGGTGTCGGTCGGCTGGTCAGGTTGCGGGAGCCCAGCACGGCACCAGCGCAATGTCCTGACGGATCGCCCGCGGACCACGACTGCTGCGCTCCTCCGGCACGGCGGTCGTCCACGCGGCGATGAGCATCGACCGCGGTTGCGTTGGTTTGATCAACCAGGCACGAATGCGGGACCGTGGCGGGCGCGCCGGTCGGTTCTGCTGAGCCTCGCTGCGTCGGGTCCGCGGGCGGCCGACGGTACGATCGCGGCCACGCGCGCGGACGGCGGCGGCGGCGTCTTCGCGATCTCCAGCGCCATCAACCGTCGTCCGGTTCCGGTCAATGACGACATCCGCGCTCGCTTCCGGCGCCACGAGCACCGCGAACGTAACCGGCACGGGCACACCCTTCTAATCATGAGGAACCTCCGCGGACGGACTGGCAACGCCCCGACTGTAGGCAGCGTGCCGCGCCCCGCCTAGGTCAAAAAATGAACCTCGGCCTCAGCTGGCTACGGCTCGTGGCCGAAGCGCTGGACGACTCCGCTGCGCGAACGGACTGATCCCGAGCCACTTCCGAAATCCGCTGCACAGCTCGCGCGGGCCGCTCAGCTGGACCGAGCCAACGCGCAGCGCCTCCGAGAGCGACAGGTGCCCCAGATACACCCGCGTCAACGCGGCCACGTCAGCGCGCACGATCAAATCAACCTCGAACCCCGGATCGCTGTAGCAGAGATCGACCTCAGGCCGCTCGAGCACAAGCCAAAACGACTGGTGCTCCCCAAGCCAGAAGGAACGAGCGCCGGCCTCGCTGAAATCGAAGCGCACGATCGTGCGCTCAGCCGGAAGGTGCTTCGCCATAACCCGGCGGCGCAAGAACCACATCAAAAGCCCCGCGTCGACGTTCTCTGGCCGCAGGTCGCGCGCCGCCCACTTGTACCCCCACGTCCCGAGCGCAACGACGACCGGGCGCAATTCCTCGCCCGCCACCGTCAGCTGATAGTCGAAGCCGCGCCCGTTGACGCGGGCGTGTCGCTCGACCAACCCCGCCGCCTCGAGCTGAGCGAGTCGCTGCACCAGCAGGTTGCGCGAGATCCGCGGCAATCCGTTGTGCAGCTCGCTGAACCGGCGGCTCCCGAGCAACAACTCGCGCAAAATCAACGGCGTCCACCGCTCAGCAAACAACTCCGCGCCGAGCGCCACCGGGCAGAACTGCCAGTACTCCGCCACCACACAAGTCTGACGCCAGCAGACCCGTCCCACAAGCCCAGCGTGCCCCCCGACCCAGCCAGCCGGCTCCCCGAGCCTTCAGCCACTTCCTGGGCGCCTCGAACCTGATCGACAGCCATGTTCGGTACCTGCGCAAGACGTTCGAACCGCCCGGCAGGCAGCCACGGGGATCAGGGCACCGCGGTGGGAAGCCGGACCACGAACCGCGCGCCCGCGTCGGTGGGCTG
>JAFMRN010000204.1 GCA_017354065.1 Solirubrobacterales bacterium | reverse complement strand
CGCCGCGCTGATCACCGGCGCCTCCCGCGGGATCGGCTTCGCGGTAGCCGAGGAGCTGGCCGCGGAGGGGTACGCGCTGACGTTGACCGCGCGCAAGCCCGACGGGCTGGCGGCGGCCGAGGAGAAGCTCCGCGCGGCGGGGGCTGAAGCGGTGTCCTTGGCTGCCGACGTCCGGGATGAAGCTGCGCTGCAGGCTGTCGTGGAGCGCCACCGCTCCGCCTACGGCCGCCTGGACGTGCTGGTCAACAACGCCGGAGTCGGGATCGCCGCCCCGGCCGGTGAGCAGGTCACCAAGTACGTCGACATGCAGCTGGAGGTCAACGTGCGCACGCTGGTGGTCATGTACCGCGAGACCCTTGATCTGCTGAAGGCCGACGGCGGCGCGCAGGTGATCAACCTGGCCTCCATCGCCGGCAAATCACCCCAGCCGCTGCTGTCGGTCTACTCGGCGACCAAGTCCGCCGTGCTGGCCTACAGCGAGGCGATGAACAAGGAGCTTTCCGCTTCCGGTGTCTGGTCCACGGCGCTGTGCCCGGGGTTCGTCGACACCGACATGACCGAGTTCGCGCGCGAATGGATCTCCCAAGAGGACATGATCCGGACCTCTGACATCGCCGCCGCGGTGCGGTTCCTGCTGTCGCTGTCCTCGGCCGCGCGGGTGCCGGAGATCGTGATCCAGCGGCCGGGCGAGGACGTTTAGCCGGCCCCGGTGCCACTGAACTTCGATCCGATCGAGGAGGCCGGCCGCCAGTGGCAGACCCACTGGCCGGAGGCGCCGATCCCGGCGATGAAGGCCGTGACCTCCGTGATGCGCGTTCAGCAGCTGTGGCTGGGGCGCTGCAATGAGGCCCTGTCAGCGCACGGCCTGACGTTCCCGCGCTATGAGGCCCTGGTGCTGCTGTCCTTCACCCGTCACGGTGAGCTGCCTTTGGGGAAGATCGGTGCGCGACTGCAGGTCCACCCGACCAGCGTCACCAACGTGATCGACGGGTTGGAGCGCGACGGGCTGGTGGAGCGCGTCCCGCACCCGACCGACCGGCGCACGACCTTGGCGCGAATCACGGAGGCGGGGCGGACGCGGGTGAACGGGGCGACTGAAGCGCTGCACGGGATTCGCTTCGGCACCGGCCTGGCGGATGTCGATTTAGAGCAGCTGACCGAGCTGCTGGGGCGCGAGCGAGTCGCGGCGGGCGACTTCTCGCCGGATAACGAGCTCCCTCGCTGAGGGTCGGAGAGTTGTGCGTCTCCCAGACGACCTGGCGCGCGACCCTCACCGAACCGCTGACGGCGCGGAGAGTTTTACGGGTAATACTTTGAACTCCGACTATCGCCTCCCCTAGAATGTCTGATATGGCCGTGACCGACACCTTCTCCGCGTCCCTGGAGCGCTGGCGCGAGGCATACGCGAAGACCCCGGAACGCGACGCGCGCTTTGAGACGCTGTCCGGCGAGCCGATCGAGCCGTTGTACTCCCCGGAGGAGCCGCCGCCCACGGTAGGCGTGCCGGGGGAGTACCCGTTCACGCGCGGGGTCTACCCGTCGATGTATCGCGGGCGCCTGTGGACGATGCGCCAGTTCGCCGGGTTCGGGACCGCGGCGGAGACCAACAAGCGCTTCCGCTACCTGCTTGAGCACGGTCAGACAGGACTCTCGACCGCCTTTGACATGCCGTCGCTGATGGGCCATGACTCCGACCACGAGCTGTCACTCGGAGAGGTCGGGCGTGAGGGAGTCGCGGTTGACACCGTCGCTGACATGGAGACCCTCTTTCAAGGGATCCCGCTGGATCAGGTCAGCGTGTCGATGACCGTGAACGCGCCGGCGGCGATCATGCTCGCCTTCTACGTGGTGGCGGCTGAGCGCCAGGGCGTCGGGCCCGCGCAACTCTCAGGCACGATCCAGACCGACATCCTGAAGGAGTACATCGCCCAGAAGGAGTGGTGCTTCCCGGTCGATCCGGCGATGTCGCTGGTGACCGACATGATCGAGTGGTGTGCCGCGGAGATGCCGCGCTTCCACCCTGTCTCCATCTCCGGCTACCACATCCGTGAGGCCGGCGCGACTGCCGCCCAGGAACTCGCCTTTACCTTGAAGGACGGCTTCACCTACGTGGAGCACGCGCTCGCGCGTGGGCTCGACGTCGACGACTTCGCGCCGCGGCTGAGCTTCTTCTTCAACGCGCAGATCGACTTCTTTGAGGAGATCGCGAAGTACCGGGCCGCACGGCGGATCTGGGCACGCGAGATGCGCGACACCTATGGCGCACGGAAGCCGGAGTCCTGGCGGATGCGCTTCCACACCCAGACCGCCGGGGTGTCGCTGACCGCCCAGCAGCCGCTCAACAACATCACGCGCACCGCGATTGAGGCGCTGGCCGGTGTCCTCGGCGGCACGCAGTCGCTGCACACCAACTCCTTTGATGAGGCGCTGGCCCTGCCGACCGAGGAGGCCGTGCAGATCGCCCTGCGCACCCAGCAGATCATCGCGCACGAGACCGGCGTGACCAACACCGTCGACCCGCTCGGCGGCTCCTACTTCGTCGAGTCGCTGACCGACCAGATGGAGGCGCGGGCCTATGAGTACTTCGCGAAGATCGACGAGCTCGGCGGCATGGTTGACGCCGTCAAGCGCGGCTTCCCCCAGCGCGAGATCGCCGACGCGGCGTTTGACCTGCAGACCCAGATCGACTCGGGTGAGCGCAAGGTGGTCGGCGTCAACGCCTTCAATGAGGGTGGCGAGGACACAACCGAGATCCTGCGGATCGACGCGGAGCTGGAGGCCCAGCAGGTCGCCCGCGTGAAGCAGTTCAAGGCCGCGCGTGACGGCGACGCCGTGGCCGACGCGCTGGACGCGATTGACGCGGCGGCGCGCGACGGCGCCAACCTGATGCCACACCTGGTCAGCGCAGCGCGCGCCGGCGTGTCAGAGGGTGAGATCGTGGCGCAGCTGCAGTCGGTCTGGGGCAGCTTCCGCGAGCTGCCGGTCTTCTAGACGGCGCGGCGTCCGCCGTCGACCGGCACCACCGCGCCGTTGATGTAGCTCGCCTGATCCGAGGCGAGGAACACGATCGCGGCAGCGATCTCCTCAGGAGCGGCGGGGCGCTGGGCCGGCAAGGTGCTGGCGAGCTGCTGCACCGCCGCTTCACCCATGACCGCCGTTCCGGGCGTCCGGGTCGGTCCCGGTGCGACCGTGTTCACGCGCACACCGGCGCCGCCGTACTCGGCCGCCCAGTACTTGGTCAGCGTTTCAATTGCCGCCTTCGACGCGCCGTAGGCGGATAGACCCGGGAGCCCGAAGGTCGCGACCATCGTTGAGACGTTGATGATCGCGCCAGAGCCGCGCGCGGTCATCTGAGGGGCAAGCTCAGCGGCCAGCGCGAAGGCCGACACCACGTTCACCTCAAGCACCTCGCGCAGCGTCTCATCGGACACCTCGTGGGTAGGGCCGCCCGGGAAGATTCCGGCGTTGTTGACCAGCACGTCGACCTGCCCGGCGTCGGCGGCAAGCTTGCGAGCCGCTCCGGGCACGCTCAGATCGGCGGCGAGGAACATGGCGCCGGTTTGGGCCGCGGCCGCCTCACCCCGGGACGCGTCGCGACCGGAGACGAGCACCTCCGCGCCCCCGGACGCGAACCCGGCTGCTGCGGCCAGGCCGATCCCGGAGGTGCCGCCGGTGATCAGGACGCGCTTGTTCTGAAAGCTCATGCTGGACCCTTTCGTGTAGTTGGACCGAACGGTCCAGTTGACGCCAGTAGAAGCTAGCAGCAAACATGGACCGGTCGGTCCAATTCAGGTCTATACTGGTCCGCATGAGCGCCGAACCCCGCACCGCTCGCGGTCGCGCCACGCGCGAGCGGATCCTCGATGTGACAACGAGCCTGATCGGGGAAAGGGGGATCGCCGGCACCTCACTGGAGGATGTTCGCCACGCCGCCGGGGTGTCCAAGAGCCAGCTCTACCTGTACTTCCGGGACCGCGATGATCTGCTCCGCGCCGTGGCGCACACGACCTGTGATCGGGTGATGGACGCGCAGGCGGATGTACTGGCGGAGTTCGACTCAGTTGCCGGTGTGGCGCGTTATCTCGCTGGGACGGTCGCGCTGCAAGAGCAGCGCAAGGCGCGCGGGGGCTGTCCGATCGGCACGCTTGCGGGCCAGCTGGCCGAGACCGACGAGCCCGCGCGGCTTGAGCTGGTCGCCGGCATGGACCGCTGGCAGGCGGGTCTGCGTGCCGGTCTGGAGGCGATGCGATCACGCGGTGAGCTGCGAGCCGACGCGGACCCCGGGGTGCTGGCGGGTCAGGTGCTGGCGCTGATCCAGGGCGGGCTGTTGTTGACGCAGATACGCCGCGACACGGCCGCGATACGAGACGCTGCGGACGGCGCGCTGCAGCTGATTCGCGCATCCCTGGACGACAAATCTCTATAAAGAATATAAAAAGTATAACTCTCTATAAACACCCTGCTACGCTGGCGACGTGGCGGCCCGTCGCAACCCGTTCAAGCCGACTTTCGGCGTGACACCGCCCGTCCTGGCGGGGCGTGAGCAGGCGCTGGCGGATTTTGCGGACGCGCTGGATGAGGGCCCGGGCGCGCCCGGCCGCGCGACGATCTACACCGGCGCGCGCGGATCGGGCAAGACGGTGTTGCTGAACGCCGCCCAGGACCTGGCTGCAGCGCGCGGCTGGCTGGTTATCGCGGAGACCGCTACGCCGGGGCTGGTCAGGCGGCTAGTGGAGGAGCAGCTTCCGGCGTTGCTCGCAGAGCACGATCCCGAAGGCACGCAGAGCCGGCTCACCGGAATAACGATGCCGGCCGCGCTCGGCCGCGTCGACTGGACCAGCAGCGACCGTCATGCCGTGACCGCCGGCCTCCGGGGTCAGGTGACCGCGCTGTGCGGAATTCTCGCCAAAACG
>JAFMRN010000203.1 GCA_017354065.1 Solirubrobacterales bacterium | reverse complement strand
CTGGGGCGGGTCCTAAGCTGCGGGCCCGTGGCGATCTCCCCCTACCTGGCCGAGCTGCGCGAGCTGGTCGGCCACCGCTACCTGCTGATCCCCGGCGCGACGGTCCTGATCTGGAACCAGGCCGGTGAGCTGTTGATGGTGCGCAACATCGAAACCGGGCGCTGGCAGACGGTCGGCGGCGCCGTGGATCCCGGTGAGAGCCCGCGCCAGGCGGCAGTCCGTGAGGCCCGGGAGGAGACCGGTGTGGAGGTCGAATTGGACGCGTTGCGGGATGTGGTCGGTGGCGAGAACTACCAGGTCCACTACCCCAACGGTGATCACGCCGGGTACGTCGGCAGCGTGTTCGACGCTCACGTAGTCGGCGGCGAGCTGCGTACGGCCGGAGACGGCGACGAGGTCTCAGAGGTGCGCTGGTGGAGCCTTGCAGCGCTGTCGCGGGCCGACATCACCCACTACACACGCGTGCTGCTCTCAGACCTCGGGCTGCTCGGCGCCTAGATCCCTGCAACTTCCCAAGGGTGCGCAAATCGTGAGGGGGTTGCGCAGTTACCGTTGCTGAGCGGGGGTAGCGGCGCAACCCCCGCCACGCGCGGCGGGGGTTGGGAAGTTCCAGGGCTTCAGAACTCGTGCTTGGCCAGCCGTGTGCCACCGCGGACATGACCGGCTGACACGGCCCGGGCGGCGGGCACCATCTCCGAGGTGACCAGGCCGCCCTCAGGCGTCAGCGCGTCGATGATCTCGAACGCGGCGCCGATCCGCTCGGGCGTGTCAACGACGATCGTCACAACCGGCGTGTGGCGGTAGACCTGCAGGAGCTTGTCGCCGTGGGGCGCGTGCGCGCCGTGGAACCCCCAGATACCGCGCAGGCTCGTCGCCCCGGCGACATCGGACTCGCGCAGGCGCTCGACCAGCTCGCGGTGGAGCGGACGGCGGCCGTGGCGGGCTGCCTCTGAGGTATGGACCATCAACTTCTGCCACAGCGCCAGGCCGTGGGCGTCGCGGCCGGGCAGCTCCTGCGGGCGGGCCAGCAGCTGCCCGTCACGCTTGCACACCCGGACCCGCTCAACGGTCACCACCGGGTGCACCAGCAGCTCACCCAGCTCAGCCAACACACCGGCGACCTGCTCGCCGGTCCCGATCGCGATGATCATCATCGGGACGCTGGCGTTGGCGCCGACAAAGCTCGCGCGCTGGCGCCGTCCCTGCTTGGTCCCGTCAACCCCCATCAGGACCGTCGCCCCGGCCAGCCCCCGCCGGTGAAACAGCTCGCAGACGGCGTCAAACGCGGGCCGTCCGGAGGCGCGCTCGCGTCGGCCGACGTACACCGTCAGCTTGCTTGCCTCCGGCAACTCGACCGCGGCTGAGAGGTCGCCGGTGAGCAGCCGTGCCCGCTCGAGCGTGACCAGGCCCTCCCGCTTGAGTGCCAGCAGCTCCCCCAGGAGGGCGTCGATCCGCTGTGCGGAGTCGACCGCGACCGCCACGGCCGGCAGGTCCTCTGACAGGGTGAGGAGCTGGTCGGTGCGCAGGTGGTGTTTGAGCCCGAACCCGGCGACACCGCGCAACAGCAGGCTCGTCCGGACGCGGTGGGCCGCATACAGCTCAAGCAGCTCGTCCGCCAGCAGCCGCCCGCTCTCGCCGCGCTTGCGTTCACCGAAGTAGGCGGTCAGCTTCAGGCTCGGATCGTTCACAGCGCCGCCCCGAGTGCGTGTCCCAGCGCCGCGGCGCCGAGCCCGACGGCCATGCTCACCGCTACGTTCAAGAAGGCGGCGCGGAACTCCGCCTCCTCACGCAGCCGGTGGGTCTCAAGCATCCACGTGGAGAAGGTCGTGTAGGACCCGATGGTCGCGGTTCCCGCCAGCAACAGGGTGTTCCCGTTCCAGGCGAGACCTGACATCAGCCCGAGGATCAACGAGCCGCTGATGTTGATCATGAACGTGCCGGCCGGCAGCTTGCCGGCGCCCGCGCCGGAGACCCACGCGTCAAGCAGAAACCGCGCCAGCGCCCCCGCCCCGCCGAGCAGCGCCACAAAGATCCAGGTGGCCGCGTTCATCGCACGAGCCTGACCCGCCGGACGATCGCGGTCGCCGCGTAGACAGCCAGATAACCACAGACCAGTGAGGCCGCCACATAGCCGACAGCGAGCCCGTAGCAATGGTGCTCCAGCATCTGAAGCAGCTCCACCTGCATGGTCGCGAAGGTGGTGTAGGCGCCGCAGAACCCGGTGCCGGCGAACGGCCGGCGGTAGGTGCTGACAGGCAGTCGTTCCTGTAGCCGCGTGACGAAGTAACCGAGGATGAACGCGCCGGAGACGTTGATCGCGAACACCGCCCAGGGCCAGCTGGCCGGCCCTGACGGGAACAGCTGTGTGAGCCCGACGCGCGCCAGCGCGCCGACCATCCCGCCGCAGAAGATTGCGGCAAGTTCACGCCTATCGACACTGGGCATCGGTCGCTAGTTTGCCCAACCGCCGGCGACCGGCACCCCGGCCTCCGGCTCCCCCAGCAACTAAACTGATCAACCATGGCCAAGCAGCAGCGGATGGTCCGCGTCGAACAGAAGGGGCAGCAGGCAGCCGTTGAGGCCCTGGAGACCAAGTCCGACGAGGAACTCGAGCGTGAGACCAAACAGCGCGCTGCCGCTCAGGCCATCCTCGGCTCACGGGCCGCAGAGCGCTATGACGCGAAGGCCGCCCGCGCTCACTTTCAGAAGGCGTTGGCCGCAGCCCCGCAGCAGCAGCGCCCCCAGATCCGCAAGATGGCCGAGGTCTCACTGGCGATCGCGGATCGCCGCGCCGGTGACCTGAAGGCCGCTACCGACAAGCTCGGTGTGGACGGGCCCACAGGCCGCCAGCTGTTCGGGTTGCGCGCGTTCGGGCTGATCGCACCGCCCAAGTCTGCCGGCAGCCTGGCCCGCGCGCGCGGGATCGTGCTCGGCGTGCTCCTGTTCGTGGCCTTCATCGCCGTGATCTGGGGTGTTCCGTTCGGGATCTTCTCGGGCATCGACGCGGCCGGTGCGCACATGTCGGTGTCCAACCGTGTCTTCTACGCGATCGTCGTCGCGCTGATCCTGATCGGCGGGCTGGTGTTCTTCGGGCGCCGGCGCCAGCAGGCCGCGAAGGACAAACGCGCCCAGATGCTCGCGGATCGCCGGAGCGGCAAACGTTAGAGGGGCGCCGCGCTGATGTGCGGACGCTACTCACTCGCCGCACCTGATCCCGATCAGCTGCGCAAACGCTTCGGGATCTCTGTTGGTGAGAGCGCGCCGCGCTACAACATCGCCCCGACCCAGAAGATTCTCGCGGTTACCGCCGAGCGCGAGGCCCAAGAACTCAAATGGGGTCTGGTTCCGCCGTTCATGAAGGACGCCTCCTCCGGCGCGAAGATGATCAACGCACGCGCTGAGACCGTCGCCGAGAAACCGGCGTATAAGAGCTCGATCCGGCGTCACCGCTGCCTGATACCCGCGGACGGGTTCTATGAGTGGGCGCGGCGCGCGGAGGGACCCAAGCAGCCGTTCCACATCACCGTCGCGGACGCCGAGTTGTTCGCCTTTGCCGGGATCTGGGCCACCTGGCATCGCGGCCAGCCCGACGAGCTGCGCAGCGTCACGATCATCACCACGGCGGCCAACGCCGCCATGGCACCGGTCCATGACCGGATGCCCGTGATCCTGACCCCGCAACAGGAAGAGCGCTGGCTCGACCCAGCGACTCCAGTGGAGGCGCTCGGAGAGCTGATGAAAGGCCTTCCGGCGGACCGCCTGACCCTGCGGCCTGTCAGCGCAGCGGTGAACAACGCGCGTTATGACGGGCCGGACTGCCTGGCGGACGCGCCCGGCGGCCAGAACTCACTGTTCTGAGCCAGCCGGGATAATCGCCGCCGTGTCGCTCTCCCCCTTGCTCTCCCGGTATCAGAACGTGATCCTCGACCTGGACGGCACGGTCTGGCTCGGAGACAGCGCGACCCCCGGGGCGCCGGAAGCGATCGCGGCGATCCGGGCGGCCGGCAAGGGCCTGATGTTCATCACCAACGACGGGCTCAAATCCCCCGAGGAGTACGTCCGCAAGCTCTGGTCGCTGGGCTGCACCGCCTCACCCAGTGAGGTGGTCAGCGTCGGCGCCGCCCTCCAGTACGTGCTGGCGGGACGCCCGGCCGGGCGCGGCGCGTATGTGATCGGCTCAGAGGCGATCTTCCAGCACGTCGCGGACTCCGGGCACCGGATCCTGAACCACAGCGAAGATGCACACCAGGCAGACGTGGTTGTGGTGGTCGCACATGAGGACTTTGCCTATCCCGAGCTACGGACGGCGATCCGCGCGGTCGCAAACGGTGCTGAGATCTACAGCGGGGGGCGTGACCGCAACTACCCGACCCCCAGCGGCATCGCGCCGGGCACCGGCTCGGTGCTGGCCGCCGTGGAGTACGCGACCCAACGCACGGCATACAGCGTCGGCAAGCCCAACCCACAGGTGTTTGAGGTGGCGCTGGACCGCCTGGGCCCCGGAGATACGCTGGTGATCGGCGACAACCTGGCCTCCGACCTGGCCGGTGCCGCCGCGGCGGGGCTCGATGCGGCGGTGGTGCTGACCGGCTCGGCAACCCGCGCGGCCGCGGAAGCGGCTGAGAACCCAACGCCGGTGGCGATCGCAGAGGATCTGGCCTCGCTCGTAATGTCCTAGGCGATGCTGTCGGTGATCGTCAATCCGGCCGCCGGCGGCGGACGCCCCAAGCGCAGCCTGCCGGCGGTCAGGGCCGAACTCACGCGCCTGGGCCTCGAACATGAGGTACATGCCACGACCAGCCTTGCTCATGCCAAGCAGCTGGCCTCCCAAACCGCCGCAGAAGGCAAGCTGCCGGTCGCCTTCGGCGGTGACGGCCTGGTCGGCGCGGTGGCGGGCGCGCTGGCCCACAACCACAGCGCCAT
>JAFMRN010000202.1 GCA_017354065.1 Solirubrobacterales bacterium | reverse complement strand
GGCGGGCCGCGAGCCCGAAGCAAAAGATGTCGCGCGCGCGGCCGGTCTGTCCCGCGCGGTCGGCGCCCTGGCACTACTGACATGCATGGCGGTGGCGCGATGAAGGGCGCGCTGCTGGTGGCGGGAACCAGCTCCGACGCGGGCAAGACCGTGCTGGTCGCGGGCATCTGCCGCTGGCTGGCACGCCAGGGCGTCAAGGTGGCGCCGTTCAAGGCCCAGAACATGGCGTTGAACAGCGTCGTCACCAGATCCGGTGCCGAGGTCGGCCGCGCCCAGGCGATGCAGGCGGCCGCCGCGGATACCGAGCTGGAAGCGGCGATGAACCCGGTGCTGATCAAGCCGACCGGTGAGCGCCACAGCCAAGTGATCGTGCTGGGCAAGCCCTACGCCGAGGTCGACGCGCGTAGCTACCGCACGCTGACAGACGAGCTGCGCCCGAAGGTGATCCAGGCGTTCAACGATCTGTGCAGCCGCTACGACGTGGTGATCTGCGAGGGGGCCGGCAGCGCCGCGGAGATCAATCTGCGCACCAGCGACCTGACCAACCTGTGGCTCGCCCGCGCAGCGAACCTAGCCACGGTTCTTGTGACCGATATAGACCGCGGCGGCAGCTTCGGCGCCCTGTTCGGAACGCTGGCGCTGCTTGAGCCGGAGGACCAGGCTCACGTGAGCGGGTTCGTCTTCAACCGCTTCCGCGGTGACCGCAGCATCCTGGACCCGGGGCTGGAGGCGCTCCAACAACGAACCGGCCGTCCGACGCTCGGCGTGATCCCATACGACGACCGGATCCGGCTTGACGCCGAGGACTCACTCGGGGTGCGCGGCGCTCAAGGTGACAAATACGACGTGGTCGTGGTCAAGCTCCAGTACATCTCCAACTTCACCGACCTTGACGCGCTCGCCGCCGAGCCCGGGGTGCAGGTCCGTTTCTCCCGCAGCCCGCTGGACATCGCGCGCGCCGACCTGGTCGTGATCCCCGGCACCAAGGCGACCGTCGAGGACCTACAAAGGCTCCGCGCCGACGGTCTCGACACGGCGCTGCGGAACCGCCGCGGGCCGATCCTCGGGATCTGTGGCGGCTACCAGATGCTCGGCTCACAGATCACCGACCCCATCGAGTCCAAGCAGGGCCCCGTTCAGGGGCTCGGGTTGCTGCCGGTCACCACCACCTTCGAAACGGACAAGCTGCTGCTCAACCACGGCGAACAGGGATATGAGATCCGCCACGGTCGCGTGCACCGCGACGGCGGTGAGGAGTGGGCCGGGGGCTGCCAGAAAGACAACGTCTACGGCACCCCGCGCCACGCCGCGCTGGAGCATGACCGCTTCCGCCGGGAGTTCCTGACCGATCTCGGCGCCGCCGACGCGCTGGGAAGCACCAGCTTTGCGGACGCGCGGGCCCGACAGCTGGACGTGCTGGCCGGCCTCGTCGCCGACAATCTCGACACCCCCGCCCTGACCCGGCTGATCGAAAACGGTCCGCCACGACTACCGACCTTGGAGACCACTTGCTCGCATTCCTGACCACCGCTGACACGGAGATCCTCGCCGCGCGCACCGCGGTCGAGCGGCTCGGCCCGGACTTCCCGAAGCTCCGCACCGCCAACCCGATCGGCGCGGACCCAAAAACGCTGATCGACGAGCTGCTCGCCGACGGGACGCGCGTACTGGTTGCCCGGATCCTCGGCGGCCGTCGCGGCTGGCCGGAAGGGATCGACGAGCTGGTTAAAGCGTGTAAAGAACGCAACGTGACCCTGCTGGCGCTCGGCGGCGAGGCCGAGCCCGACGCCGAGATGACCGCGCTGTCCACCGCGCCGGCCGGCGCCGTCGCCCAGGCCGGCGAGTACCTGCGCCACGGGGACGTCGACAACATCGGCCAGCTGCTGTGCTTCCTCGCCGACACGTTCCTGCTGACCGGGCACGGGTTCGAGCCGCCGAAGGAGCTGCCCGACCACGCCGTCTACAAGCGCGTCGAAGGCAGTCCGATGATCGGCTTCTGCTTCTACCGCAGCCACTTCCTGTCGGGCAACACGCAGTTCGTCGACGCGTTCATAGACGCGGTCACCGTCAAGGGCGCGGGCGTGACCGCTGCCTGGAGCTACAGCCTCCGGCCCAACACGAACGCGGAGATTCCCGTGCTGGCCGAGCTCGGACAGGTGGACGCCCTGGTGGTAACGATGCTCGCCACCGGCGGCTCCGGTGCCGCTGAGGCCGAGCACTGGGACGCCGGCGCGCTGGCGCAGCTCGACGTACCCGTGATCCAGGCCGTGACCGCCACGCAACCGCGAACAAAATGGCAGGAGTCCGACTCCGGCCTGCAACCATTGGATGCCGCCACCCAGGTCGCGATCCCGGAGTTCGACGGGCGCCTCCAGGGCGGCGTGATCTCCTTCAAGGAGCGTGACTCAGACGGCGTCGCGCGCTACGTCGCCGACACCGAGCGCACACAGCGCGTCGCCGGGCTCGCGATTAGGCACGCGCAGCTCAGGCACAAGCCCAACAAAGACAAGCGCGTCGCGGTACTGCTGACCGCGTTCCCGACCAAGCACGCCCGGATCGGGATGGCGGTCGGCCTCGACACGCCCGCCTCGGCATTGGCGCTGCTCGATGCGCTGGACAAGGCCGGCTACCAGGTGGATCACGACCTGACCCACGGTGACCAGCTGATGCACGCGCTGATTGGAACCGGCGGGCACGACCCGGAGTTCCTGACCGATCAGCAGCTGTCGGAGTCAAAGCTCCGACTTCCGGTGAGTCAATATTTGCGCTGGTATGAGCAGTTGCCCGCGGCATTGAGAGAGTCGATCGAGAACAAGTGGGGCCCACCGCCCGGCAACGAGTTCGTCGACGGCGACGACTTCGTGATCGCGGGTCTCGAGCTGGGGAACATTCTCATAGCGATCCAGCCGCCGCGCGGCTACGGCGAGGACCCGGTGGCGATCTACCACGACCCCGAGCTGCCTCCGACCCATCACTACCTGGCCTGCTACCGGTTCTTCAACGAGTTCGACGCGATCGTCCACCTCGGCAAGCACGGCACGCTCGAGTGGACCCCGGGCAAGATGCTCGCCCTGTCCAACGCGTGCGCCCCCGACGCGGCGCTCGCCGACATCCCGCTGATCTATCCGTTCGTGGTCAACGATCCCGGTGAGGGTGTCCAGGCCAAGCGCCGCGCCCACGCCTTGATCGTCGACCACCTGGTGCCGCCGATGCAGAAGGCCGACACCTACGGCGACCTGGCCGAGCTGGAGTACCTGCTGGACGAGTACGCGCGCCTGGAGGTGCTCGACCCGCCCAAGCTGCCGGCCCTGGCCTCGCGGATCTGGAGCGCGATCCAGGCCGCCAACCTCCAGGCCGACCTCAACATAGAGGAGCAGCCCGAGGACCTCGGCGCGCTGGTGGAGCACATCGACGGCTACCTCTGCGAGGTCAAGGACATCCAGATCAAGGACGGCCTGCACATCCTCGGCTCGCCGCCGACCGGCGAGCAGCTCCAGGGTCTGATCGACGCGATCAAGGAAGGCGATCCCACAGCCGAAAACCTGGAAACCAAGATTGCCCAGAGCACGAACGAGCTCACCGCGATCGTGGACGCGCTGAGCGGGCGCTTCATCCAGGCCGGTCCGTCAGGCGCCCCGACCCGCGGCCGCCACGACGTCCTGCCGACCGGCCGGAACTTCTACAGCGTCGACCCGCGCTCACTGCCGAACGAGCTGAGCTGGGAGGTCGGACAAAAACTGGCCGACGCGCTCCTCCAAAAGCACGGCAGCTACCCGAAGATGGTCGGCCTCACCGCCTGGGGCACCGCGGCTATGCGCACCGGCGGTGATGACGTGGCCGAGATCCTTGCGCTGCTCGGCGTCAGGCCGGTCTGGAACGCCAAGACCAAACGCGTGACCGGCGTCGAAGCGATCCCGCTAGACCAATTGGGCCGGCCCCGGATCGACGTCACCGTCCGGATCAGCGGCTTCTTCCGCGACGCCTTCGGCCACCTGATCGACCTGATCGACGACGCGGTCGCGCTCGTCGCCGGACTGGACGAGCCGCCGGAGATGAACTTCGTGCGTGCCAACACGGCCGATCTGGCGGGTGACGTATCCACAATCGTCACCCGCCCCAGCAGGATCTTCGGATCAAAACCGGGTACGTACGGGGCCGGCCTGTTGCAGCTCCTGGAGACGCGTGACTGGCGCGGTGATGAGGACCTGGCGAAGGTCTATGAGGCCTGGGGCGGCTATGCCTACGGCCGGGGGCGCAGCGGTGAGGCGGCGAGCGCGGAGATGCGCGCGGCCTTCGGGAAGATCGAGCTCGCGGTCAAGAACGTCGACTCCAACGAGCACGACATCCTCGACTCCGATGACTACTATCAGTATCACGGCGGCATGGTCGCGACCGTCCGGGCTTTGACCGGTAACGATCCGGCCGCGTACGTGGGCGACAGCTCAAAGCCGACCGAGGTCCGCACGCGGACGTTGTCGGAGGAGACCCGCCGCGTGTTCCGCGCGCGGGTGGCGAACCCGCGCTGGATCGGGTCGATGATCCGCCACGGCTACAAGGGCGCCGCCGAGCTGTCGGCGACCGTCGACTACCTGTTCGGCTACGACGCGGTCGCCGGCGTGGCCGATGACTGGATGTACGAGCAGGTCGCTGAGCGGTATCTGTTGGACCCGGAGGTCGCCGAGTTCATGTCGCGCTCGAACCCGTGGGCGGCGCGTGCGATCGCCGAGCGGTTGCTCGAGGCCGCCGACCGTGGCATGTGGTCAGAGCCCCAGTCCCTGGATCAGATCCGTGAGCGGTACCTCGCGCTCGAGGGTGAATTGGAGAGTAATGACCTTCCCGCTTAGTGCGATAGTCGGCCAGGAGCAGCTGATCGAAGCGCTGCTGATCAACGCGGTCGCGCGCGACGTCGGCGGCGTCCTGATCCG
>JAFMRN010000201.1 GCA_017354065.1 Solirubrobacterales bacterium | reverse complement strand
GCCGCCAGAGCCAGCCTCCTGAGGCCGTTCATCTAGCCGACGTTGACGATCGCGGCCGCGTTGCCCGGGACGGGGACGCTGTAGCCCTTGCTGGTGCGCGTCACCGGGTGGCTCACCGGCTTGCCGGCCAGCTGCCCTGTGGTCGGGGAGATGCTCTGGCCGCCGAGGGTCACGGGGCCGCCGGAGCTGACACCGCCCTTGGCGCTCAGCAGTCGCAGGCTGGCGCCGCTCTTCGCACCGGGGACGTTGACGTTGATCGTCTGGGCCTTGGCGTTCGTGTTGGTCAGCACGACGTTCGTCTGACCGGTCTTGGTCTTCGCGGCAAAGCCGATGATGCCCGCCGGCAGCTTCGGCATCGGGATCATCTGGGACCCGGCCGGCGCGGCCTGGCCGAAGGCGAGCAGCCCGTAGTAGGTCGGGTTCACCTGCACGGTCCAGCCGGACTTGGTCTGCTTGGCGCGGATCAGATGCTGGCTGCTCTGGGGCTCGAAGTCGAAGTTCACGCCGCTGTCCCCGGTCCCGACGTAGTCGGCGAGGATGTTCAGCGCCCACAGCGCGGGGCCAAAGCTGTTGGAGATCTTCGGGTCGCCGTTGCAGGTGATCGCGTTCATCTCGGCCGCGCGCAGCTTGGCGTGGTACTTGCCCAACTGGCGCGTCCACTGGCCGACGACGCCGGCGAGCCCCTGCAATGAGGAGGGCTTGAACAGGTCGGCCTCGGTCAGCGGCGGCTGGCCGGGAGTACAACGGGCGGCCTTCAGCGGGTAGGTGTGCAGCGTCACCGTCGCGGGGTGATTGCGCTGGGTCATCAGCGGCGGGTTGTGGGGCAGCGCGTTCGGCATCGCCCAGCCCGGGCCGGCCAGGGCGGGCCCGCCCTTGGGCAGGGAGCCGGCCATCTTCGACCAGTCCGGGGCGATCCCGCCCCAGTTGTAGTTGGCTTGGCGCCCGCGGACCTTCTGGCCGTTGACCTTGTAGAAGGGGAAGGCGTAGTACAGCTCGGGCTCGTTGCCGACCTCATAGGCGTCGATGTTCTTGACACCGATCCGCTTGCTCAGCTGGCTGGCTTCGTAGTTGGAGATCTTCGGGTTGTCGGCCTCCATCTCGATGCCGAGCATCAGCTTCGCCTTGGTGTCGGTGGTCAGGCGCTTCATCACCGCGGCCCAGTTCGGCGTCAGGCTCATGTGCACCCACGGCGGCTTCTTCATGCCCGGCACCGGCCACCAGGTCCAGTCCGTGCTGTCGCCGCCGACACGCATGTACGGGGTGCTGCCGGGTGCCAGGCCCTCCAGCAGGTGCTCAAAGGCCGTGTCCGGCTTGTTCGGGTTCGTCCCTTCCAGCTTCTCGACATCCCAGAACTCGGTCGCCAGCCCGACGAAGCCGTTGGGCACCGCAGGCCCGGCGGCCTTGCCCGCCAGGTTGATCGAGGTGGAGCCCGCCGGCGGCCTTGGGGCCGCCTTGGGCTTGGTCGGCTTCGCCTTGGCCGGAAGCGTGGCCGCGGTTGTCTGCGAGGTCCCGTGGGACCCGACTGAGAGGAGTGTGCCGACTCCGACCGCCACCAGGGCGACCACGACGAGGACGGCTATGCGAGCGCCAGATTTCACGCCGGGGACTATTACATTTCAGCGCGTCAGACGCGCTGCGCGCTTAGCGCGCGCCGCCGGCCATGGCCGGCAGGATGACGAGCGTGTCGGTCCCGGACACCGTCGTCTTGAGGCCATCCAGCACGCGCACGTCTTCGTCGTTCAGGTAGACGTTCACGTAGCGGTTCAGCTCGCCGTCGGGGCCGAACAGCTGCGCTTCAGTGTCGGGGTGCTTGGTGACAATTTCGCGCAGGATTTCATCGACGTTCGCGCCGTCGGCCTGAAGCTCGCGCTCACCGTTGACTGAGGGGCGCAGCACTGGAGGGATTCGGATCGTGGCCATAGAGATCGGAAAGACTACCTAGTGGGCGCCCGCGCAGAAGGCCTCGTAGTCGGGGAACACGCCGAGCTCGTCATCGGAGATCGCTTCCGGCTCACGCGAGCAGATCGGGCACTCCGGGTCGCGGCGGACCTTGACCTCGGTCGTGGACGCCGACAGCGCGTCATACATCAACAGCCGGCCGATCAGCGGGCTGCCGATGTCCAGGATCAGCTTGATGACCTCGGTCGCCTGCAGCAGGCCCATGGTGCCCGGCAGCACGCCGAGCACGCCGTTGGCGCCGCAGCTGGGCGCCAGCTCGGCCGGCGGCGGCTCCGGGAAGAGGCAGCGGTAGCAGGGCCCGTCATAGGGCTTGAACACCGACAGCTGCCCGTCAAAGCCGAGGATCGCGGCTGAGACGACCGGGATCCGCAGGCGCACCGAGGCGTCGTTCACGAGATACCGCGTGGGGAAGTTGTCGAGCCCGTCAACAATCACGTCGTAGTCCTTGATGACGTCGACGATGTTCTCGGGACCTAGCCGCAGCTGGTGCTGGACGACCTTCACGTCGGGGTTCAGACCCTCGATCGTGGTGGCGGCCGACTCGACCTTGGAGACGCCGACGCGCTCGGTGTTGTGGATCACCTGGCGCTGCAGGTTGCTGAGATCGACCACGTCGTCGTCGACGATCCCCAGCGTGCCGACGCCCGCGGCCGCCAGGTACAGAGCGGTCGGCGAGCCCAGCCCGCCGGCGCCGAGCAAGAGCACCTTCGCGTCCAACAGCTTCTGCTGGCCCTCCAGGCCGACCTCGGGCAACAGGATGTGGCGGCTGTAGCGGTCGCGCTGCTCCGCGGACATGAACTTCGGGACCTCGACGTCATAGCCGCGGTCCTTCCACAGCGTGTAGCCGCCGGTCATCGAGCTGACGTTCTGATAGCCGAGGTCCTCGGTCAGCGAGCGTGTCGCCCAGGCCGAGCGGTTGCCTGAGGCGCAGTACAGGACGACCGGCACGTCACGGTCAGGGGCGGCACCCTCGATCCGTGACTCGAGGCTGGAGCGCGGCACGTGCACAGCACCGGGAATGTGCCCGGCGGCCCACTCCTCGGCCTCGCGTACGTCCACCACGACCGCGCCCTGAGCCAGCTGGTCGCGGACCTCGGCCGGGTCTACCTCGGTGATCTGACTCTTGATCTGGCGGAGGACTTCAGCTCCGGACGGGGTCATCGCGGCAAAACTCCTTAAAGGCACTCGGGAATCGGCACTAACGAAAGTATAGCTATGGCTCTTGCTGCAATACCATCGCCCGAGTGCGCCCGCCAGTGGACACCATTCCGGCCCCGCCGTTCCCGGCCAAGGCACCGTGGATCAACGTCGCGACGCTGCGCATGGATCGACAGCAGGGGCGTCCGGTGCTGATCGAGTTCTGGGACTTCTGCAGGCCCAACTCGATGCGCACGCTCCCCTACTTCAAGGCCTGGCACGAGCGTTACGCCGACGCCGGCCTGCGCGTGATCGGCGTGCACGCGTCCGGTTTCGAGCCCTCAGCCGACACCGACAGCGTGCGCGCGGCGGTCGCGCGCCTCGGCATCGAGTACCCGGTGATGGTCGACGTCGACCTCGAGCTCTGGCAGGAGTACGAGAACCTCGGCTGGCCCGCGCGGTACCTGTTCAACGCACAGGGCGCACTGCATGACTTCCATTACGGCGAGGGCGCCTACGCGGAGACGGAGCAGGCGATCCAGGAGCTGTTGGGTCTCTCAGGCCAGCCGACAGTCGAGCCTCAGCGCCCCGAGGACGTGCCCGGCGCGGTGCTGACCCCCCAGACCGAGGACGTCCAGGGCCCATACAGCGGTCCGTATGAGGCCGGCGGCGTGTGGGCAGTCGTGGACGGCGCCGGTGTCCTGGAAGTCAACGGCGAGCCGGTCGAGGTCCCCGGCCCCGGCGCCCATGAGCTGATCCGCCACGAGACTTCCCAGGCGGGCACGCTGGAGCTCAGCGCGGGCCCCGGGGTCAGCGTCCTGGCGACCTGCTTCACGCCGGGCGTCAATCCAGCAGGTTGACCAGCTCCGGCGCGGCCGAGTCGTCGATCCGCACCGCAAAGCCCGCGCGGTAGGCGCTGGCTGACAGGTCAGGGCCGAGGAACGCCTCCTCAGAGACCCAGCAGCCGGTGTTCAGAAGCCGGGTCCCGCCGGCGGTGACCCACAGATCGCGGTCATCTCCGGGCAGCGGGCCTGCCCGGTGAGTGTGGCCGTAGATCGCATACCGCGGGTGCACCGCGAGCGTGTCCAGGACCTTGGAGAACGAGCGCACCCCGGAGCGGTACAGCTCCTCGCCGTTGACCTCGGCCTTCAGCGGGCCGAGACCGAGCGCGGTCAGCAGACCGGTGACGGCAGAGACGCCGCCGGCGGCCAGCATCCGCGGCACGCCCTCCCCCTCGTTCAACAGCTTCCAGACGCGCACCGAGATCGTCGAGCGCTCCCTGGAATCGAGCCCCGCTTCCAAACCGGACGGTCCCTCTACGGAATCGAGCTTGTCCAGGTCGGCGGCGTGTCCGCTCTGGGCGACCGAGAACATCCAGGAGTAGATCGGCCCCAGCACCGCCTCATAGTCGCCGGGGGCCTTGGCGTCGGTCAGCGGGGACTTGAGGAACTTCGCCATCGCGCCGGCGGCGAGCCGCTCAAAGGCCGGCACCGTGTTGTGCCGGTCGAGATAGTGGCCGTGCATCGCATAGACGTCATCCCGCAGCCAGATGCCGGGATAGGAGACTGTGACCTTGGCGCCGTGGGCGCCAAGCACATCGGCCAGCAGCGCCAGGGGCTCGCCCTCACGCCAGTCAACGCCGGTGTCGAGCTCCAGCGCCGGCGCGTTCCCGGACAGGGCGCGGCGGGTGAGCCACGGCTGGAGCAGCTCATGGTCGTGGTTGCCGGGCACCAGCACGATCTCAGCGCCGGGACCGAGCGCTTTGGCAATCGGCGCGAGGATCGCCTGGGCGTCACCCAGCACACGCCACGCCGGTCCCTCGCGCAGCTCGACCACGTCGC
>JAFMRN010000200.1 GCA_017354065.1 Solirubrobacterales bacterium | reverse complement strand
CGCTGACGGCAGCCTGTCACGTCCGGGCAACCGGCCGACGTGGCAGCTTGAGTCACCCGCTGCGCGGCTGGCTCTGCGCGCCGGCCTGGCTGTCGCCGCAGCCGGTGCCCTGTTCCTGGCGCTGCCGGCGCTGCACGCCCAGCTCGACATCCGTGCCAGCCAGGCAAACGCAGCGGTTCACAACCTCACCCGGGCGTCCGCTTACGCGCATGCGGCGGTCAGGGCGGAACCGTTTTCCGCGGACGCCTACCAGCAACTCGGGCTGATCCAGGAGCAGCAGCGGCGATACGACTTGGCTGCCCGCAGCATGGGGGCGGCAGCCCGGCATGGGGTACAGAACTACGCGACGTGGCTGTTGCTCAGCCGGATAGACACGGAGCGCGGCGCGATCAGCGCAGCGCTGAAGGACTACCGCAGGGCGCATAAGCTCGCGCCACGGGCGAGCGTGTTTACGCTCGGTCCCTACTTCAAGCCGTAGGCTTCCCGCCGCATGAAGATCCAGCTGTGGAGCTACAACTACGCCCCGGAGCCGACCGGGATCGCGCCGCTGAGCACCGTCTGGGCCCACGCGATGACCGCGCGGGGCCACGACGTCCAGGTCGTCGCGGCGCACCCGCACTACCCCGAGCCGGTCTGGGAGATGCCGCTGCGTCCGCGCCGCGGCCGGCTGGACGGGATCCCGACAGTGCGGCTGCCGTTGTGGGCGGGGCGCGGCAGCACCGCCGCGCGCCTGCGCCAGGAGCTGACCTTCACCGCCGCCCTGGCCGCGGCCGCCCCGTTGCTCGACAAGCCCGACGTGATCGTCGCGGTGTCCCCCAGCTTCCCGGCGCTGTCGGTGGCGATGGCCAACGCGCGCCTGCGGCGGATCCCCTGGGTGATGTGGCTCCAGGACATTCTGCCCGACGGCGCCGCCGCGACCGGGTTGATCGACGAGGGAGCGCTGTTGGGAGCGGCCCGCCGCTTTGAGCTCAGCGCCTACCGCGACGCGGCACGGGTGGTCGTGATCTCAGACAGCTTCGCGGAGAACCTCGAAGCCAAGGGCGTACCGCCGGAGCACCTGGCGCGGATCTACAACCCCGCCAGCCAGCCCGTGCAGCCGACCTCCGCCGCGACGCGCGAGACCGACCCGCGGCTGGTGCTGACCATGGGTAACGTCGGGCACACCCAGAACCTGGTGGAGGTCGTCCGCGCCTTTGAGGGGTCGGAGCGCCTCAAGGCGCTCGGTGCCCGCTTCGTGATCGCCGGTGACGGGGTCGCCGGCGATGACGTGCGCGCCGCGATCCAGACCGACCGCGTGGAGATCACCGGCGTGGTCGGCGAGGATCGCCTCAAAGCGTTGCTCTCAAAAGCCAGCGTCGCGGTCGTCAGCCAGAGCTATCAGGGACGCGATTTCAACGTGCCCTCAAAGCTCATGAACTTCATGGGCTATGGCCTGGCGACCGTCGCCGCGGTGCGACCCGATTCCGAGGTCGCGAAGCTGATCAACAACTCAGGCGGCGGCTGGGTCGCGGACGGGACGCCCGGCAACACGTTCGCGGAGACGCTGATCAAAGCGCTGGAGCAACCCGACGAGCGTGATGCGCGCGCACTCAACGCCCAGGACTTCGCCCGCATGAACTTCACGCCCGAATGGTCGGCCGCGCAGTTTGAGGACGTCCTGCTGGCGGCCACGGGGCAGCGCTCCCTATAGGCTCAACCCGTGGCCACACGTCAACCCTTCAGCGCCGATGACTACCACGGCGATCCCAAACGGCGGGCCAAGTCCGGGCTCGTCCGCGCCGCCTCAAAAGCGCTCAGGCCGCTCGGCTTCGACCTTGAGCTGGCCCATTACTACAGCCCGATCCCCCGCGCCGAGGACCGTCCCGCGCAGTGGTGGGAGACGCCCGCCGAGCTGCCGGGCATAGACCTCGACCTGGACGCCCAGCTCGACTTCATTCGCACCGAGCTGGCGTCCGCGGTAGCCGAGTTCAAACCGCCGCGCAGCTCAGCAGAGCCGCTCACCTACCACCTTGACAACGGGCTCTATCAGGGCGGTGACGCCGACCTGCTGTACGCGATGGTCCGCCGCTTCAAGCCCCGGCGGATCCTTGAGATCGGCGCCGGCTTCTCGACCCTGATCAGCGCTGAAGCGGTCACCAGGAACAAAGCCGAGGGCCATGACAGCGAGCTGATCTCCTGTGACCCGTACGCGCTCGCGCCGCCGCCGAACGCCGTCCCGGGACTCGCAGAGCTACGCCCGGTAGCCGCCGAGAACCTCGGCCCCGCGGAGTTCGCGGACCTCAAAGCCAACGACATCCTGTTCATCGACTCCAGCCACACGGTCAAGGTCGGCGGGGACGTGGTCCACCTGTTCTGCCAGGTCCTGCCCCAGCTGGCGCCCGGCGTGATCGTGCACGTGCACGACATCTACCTGCCCTGGCCGTACCCGCGCGCCTGGGTCGCGCACATGCGCTGGTACTGGGCCGAGCAGTACCTGCTCCAGGCGCTGCTGTGCGAGAACCCGCACTGGCGCGTGCTGTCCGCCAACCACGCCCTCTACCGTCAGCGAGGAGCCGCGCTGACCGAGCTGATCCCGAACCTGAACGGCACCGAGCACGCGCCGTTGTCGTTCTGGTTCCAGCGGCTCTAACGATGCCCCAGCACCCGCGGCTCGACCCCGGGCCGGTAGTGGTTGCGCCCCTCACCCTTCCATTCCTCCGCGCGTCGCAACCCCTTGTAGGTGCGCAGCGCACCCGGCGGCACGTCTGAGTCCAGCAGCACGTGCATGCCGACGACCGCGTCGTTGCCGATGTCGTACGGCCCCTGCAGTGAGCAGTAGCCATACACCACGGCCCGGTCGCCGATCCGGACCGTGACCGGCGTTGCCACATCCCGCGGGACGTGCCGGTTGGAGCCGATCGTGACGTTGTTGTAGATCGTCACGCCGCTGCCGATCTTCACGCCGCCGGAGATGAAGATGTTGGCCGGGTGCGGGAACGACAGTCCGGGCCCAAGCTCGGTGTTGTCCTCGGGCGCGAAGCGGTGGAATTCGGATGAGAAGAACACGATCTGGATCCAGCGCATCAGGTTCCACAGCGCGCGCGGCCCGCACTGACAGATCCGGATCGTCAACGCCAGCTGCAGGGACGGGTTCAGCAGCATCCGCGGCAGGAACAGCAGCGCCAGACGCTCCGCGGACTCCTCGCGCTCGACCATGCTGGCCAGATAATCCGACCAGACGAGCTGCCCGAAACTGAACTCGGGCGCGGTCAGCTCGATGGGTGTGGCGTCATCTCCCACGTCGGTGCGTGATTATCCCGACCCGTGCACGTGGGTGTAGAAGTGATTTCAGCCGGCAGCGTCCTGGGCGCCGGCCAGGGCGGCGCGACCGGCTACATCGAGGCGTTGATCCCGGCGATGCTCGAGGACGAGCGCATCAGCAAGCTGACCGTCTACACCGCTGACTGGTATGAGCCGGCCAAGCACTGGCGTCATCCCAAGCTACGGGTCCGCACCGGACCGGTGCCGACCAAGCGGCCGCTGCGCGTCGCCTACGAGAACACCGTGCTCCCGTTACAGGTCGCGGCGGACCGCGTCGATGTGCTGCTGTGCACCGCGAACTTCCGCCCGCTCAGCTACCGCGGAAGGACCGTGGTGGCCCTGCATGCCGTCCAGCACTTCGTGCTCAACGACGACATCGGGCGTCTGCGCTCGGCCTATGTGCGCTTCGCGGTGCCACGCTCGGTACGCGGCGCCGACCGTGTCGTGGCCGTCACCGACACGCTGCGCACGGACGCGATCAAGCTCTTCAACCTTGATCCGAACCGGATCAGCGCCGTGCCAATGGGTCCATCCCCCTGGGTCCTGGAGCTGGCCTCCACACAGACCACTCCGTATCGGACCGCCAGCGGCGCGCCGTACGTGCTGTGCATCTCGCGCCTGTACGCGCTGAAGAACCACCGGCGGATGATCTCGGCCTTCGCCAAAGCCTCGCACGGCCACGAGCTGGTGATCGTCGGCGGGGACGCCGACGTGACCGCCGCCGAGCTGGGACAACACGCCGCCGAGCTGGGGATCGCGGACAAGGTCCATTTCCTCGGCCGCGTGGATCAGGACGCCGTCCCCGGGCTGTTCGCCGGGGCGACCGCGGTCGCCTACGTGTCCCTGTATGAGACCTTCGGCCACCCGGTGCTGGAGGCCTTCGCGACCGGGACAGCGCTGCTCACCTCCTCGGACGGCGCGACCGGTGAGACGGCCGGCGGCGCGGCGCTGCTGGCCGACCCCAAGGACGTCGATGACATCGCCGCGCAGCTGCAACGCCTGCTGACGGACGCCGAGCTGCGCGAGCGCCTGATCGCGGCCGGCCACCGCCGCGTCCAGGATTTCTCCTGGGAACGCCACGCGCGCGGAACCGTGGACGCGCTGGAGCAGGCCCTGGCTGGCTGAAGGTATGCTCGGCCGCCCATGACACAAACGAGTCCAGAGCAGACGGTGGTCGCGACGCTTCAGATGCTGCTTCAGCGCCGCGGCGTGGAGAACCCCGAGATCACACCGGAGAAGCAGCTCGGCCCCGACCTGGAGCTTGACTCGCTCGAGCTGGCTGAGCTGTCAGCGGCACTCGAGGACGATCTCGGCTCAGACCCCTACAGCCAGGGCCTGGCGCCGGAAACCGTCGGGCAGCTGATCGCCTTCTACAACTAGGTTGCTGGCCAAACTCGTCAGCGACGCGCCGCCTGAGCGGCCCGCCATTGGAGCCGTTTGCTACGGCGAGCTGTACGCCCGCGCCCAGGCCTTCGCGGCGGGGATGCGCGGGATCGACAAGCTGGGCGTCGCTTTGGAGCCCGCGGACGCGGTTGCCGCATTGGTCGGCGCGAACCTGGCCGGCGTGGAGCCGTGCCTGTATCCGCCCGAGCTCGACGCTTCACGCCTGGACTCCCTGGCGCAAAGCTTTGGCCATGAACACGTCCTGGTTTCG
>JAFMRN010000042.1 GCA_017354065.1 Solirubrobacterales bacterium | reverse complement strand
ATCGTGTTGCCTAGCTCGGAGTGGTCGCCGGGGCCGTAGACGCCGGCGGGCTGGACGATCACCACCGGCGCGCCGGCGGCTATCCGCTGTTCGGCGACCTGGTGGGCGCGGTACTTCGCCTCGTCGTAGACGGAGATGAAGCCTTCACCGAGGCTGCGCCGGTAGCTCTCATCGACCACGCGGCCGTGGGTGTTGCCAAACACGTTCACGGTCGACACGTACAGGGTCCGTTGCACGCCGGCGGCGAGCGCCGCGTCAAGGACCGCCTCGGTGCCGGCCACGGCCGATGAGATCAGCTCGGCGCGGCGCGCGGACGGCACGCCGAGGGCATACACCGCGGCCAGGTGAAAGACCGCGTCGGCGCCCTCCGCGCCGCGGCGCAGGGCGTCGTGGTCGGCCAGGTCGCCCTGGATCAGCTCACAGCCGAACTCCTTCAGCTCGCCGGCCTTGTCCGGGTTGCGGACCAGCGCAACCACATCATCTCCACGTGCACGCAGCAGCGCGACCACGCGACTGCCGATAAAGCCGGTTCCACCGGTGACAAACGCTCGCATCCGGCAGGACTGTAGAGCAGCACCGGCGTCCCGGCGGCCGAGCGGCGCGCCGAGGATTCACCGTTATCCCGAGCATTGTGGATTGCCGAAAACCCGCAGATTCACGGCGCCTTCACATCGCGAACACACGGAAACCTTCAGACCGAGTTAGTACTTCCCAAATATGGCCACCCAACTGATACTCCTGATCCTTCTGATCGTGATCGCCCTTGGTTTCGACTTCACCAATGGCTTCCACGACACGGCAAACGCGGTCGCCACTTCGGTCGCGACCGGCGCGCTCAAACCGCGCCAGGCTGTACTGCTCTCCGCGTTCTTCAACATCGTCGGAGCGTTCATCTCGATCTCGGTCGCGACCAAGATCGCGAGCGGCCTGATCTCCACGTTGAAGACCTACGTCGTGAAGGATCACGGCATCGTGCACGGCGTCAGCGCGCTTTCAGGGACGAGCGGGCTGCTGATCGTGTTCGCGGCGCTGTGCGGCGCGATCCTGTGGAACCTGATCACCTGGTACTTCACGCTGCCCTCCAGCTCCAGCCACGCGCTGATCGGCGGGATCATCGGCGCCGCCCTGGTTGCGGGGATTACGGTCAAGTGGAGCGCACTGTGGTCCAGCGTCGTCATCCCGGCGGTGCTCTCGCCGGTGATCTGCCTGATCGTGGCCTCGGTCTCCACCTTCCTCGTGTATCGGTTGGTCCAAGCGATCGGGCCGGACAGGTCCAAGCGCGGCTACAAGATCGGTCAGCTGATATCGGCGTCGCTGGTCTCACTCGCACACGGCACCAACGACGCGCAGAAGACCATGGGCGTGATCACGCTGGGCCTGATCGCCTACTACACCGGCGTCGCCCACTGGGGCTCGCTCAACGGCCTGCTGCACGTCAAGTACCAGGCCGGCTGGGTTGTCGGCTCGAGCCTGTCGGTCCCCATCTGGGTAAAGATCCTGTGCGCCGCGGCCATGGGCTCCGGCACCGCGATCGGCGGCTGGCGGATCATCAACACCATGGGCAACCGCATCACCGAGGTTGAGGCACCCCAGGGCTTCGCCGCCGAAACCGCCTCTGCCGCCGTGATCCTGTCCTCCTCCTACTACGGTTATCCGCTGTCCACCACCCACGTCGTCTCAGGCGGCGTGATGGGTTCGGGTCTCGGTCGCCAAGCGGCGGTCCACTGGAACGTGGCCGGGCAGATGGCCACCGGCTGGATCTTCACGATCCCGATGGCCGGCGTGGTCGCGGCCGTCGCCTGGGCGATAGCCGACATCTTCGGCAAGGGCTCGGCCGTCGGGGGCATCGTGATCGCCGTGATCCTGGCGGTGTCCGCGGGCGGGATCTACTACCTCGCCTCACGCAAGCCGATCACCGCCGAGGACCTCGACGCGACCGAGACCGCCGGCGGCGGTGCCCCGCCATCGCCCCCAACCGCCCCCGCGGCCACCGCCACTGCGTAAGGAGACACGGCAATGCCTCAAACGCTCACCACTGCCGGCACCAAGGCCGCTGCCAGCTCGACGCCGGTTATCGACGGCAACGCGCTGTGGCACATCATCGTGGTCTCAGCCGCTGCCGGCGCCGGCCTGGCGCTGTGCTTCGGCCTGATCCTGCTCGGGGTCAAGTTCTTCCAAGAGGGCCAGGCAGGCCAGAAGCTCAGCGGTTACGCGCTGTCCGCGGTTTCGGGGGTGGTCGCGGTCGCGGCTATCGCCGGCGGCATCTACATGATGACCAACCCGAAGAGCTCGAAACCGACAAAGGTGAAGGACGCCCAGGGGAAGGTCATCTCCACCACCGCCTCGCCGATCCTGAAGACCAAATCCTGAGGGTGCCCCGCAGCGTCACGGCCGCGCCACGGCTCTGGGAGACTTGAGCCGTGGCCGTCCAGACGCCGTGCCTGCACAACGCGACGCACGCAGACATCGCTCACCAGCTGGACGCCGGGCAGTTCTTCTGGCTCGACCTGGAGGATCCCTCACCCGGACACATCGAGCGGCTCGGGCGCCAGCTCGGCCTGCATGAGATCACGCTGGAGGACGCGTTGCACTTCGGCCAGCGCCCGCGCTATGAGGACTATCCGGGCTACGCGTCGCTTGTGGTCTGCGGTGTCGACCCGGGGACCGAGTCCGGCGGGCCGCTGCTGCGCGAAGTCCATGTGATCGTCTCTGGCAACTACGTCGTGACGATCCACCGGCGCCCGTTCCAGGCGCTGGCCGAGCTGCGGGCCCGCTACGCCGAGTTGCCCGCGCGCTCAGAGCAGTTCCTGATCTACAAGATCCTGGACACGATCACCCAGACGTTCTTCCCCGTGCTGGCCCGCGTCGATGACACGATCGATGAGATTGAGGAGCAGCTGCTGGCCAACCCGACACCGGAGTCCCTGGCGCGGATAGTCTCGGTCAAACGTGACCTGGTGGCCATGCGCCGGGTCGTGACGCCCCTGCGTGACGTGTTCGCGCGCAACGTCGAGCGGATCAGCGACCTGCCCGGCCTGGAGGTTGATGATCACCTGTTCTTTCGTGACCTGTATGACAGCGTGATCCACATCGGAGATCTGGTCGACTCCTACCGTGATCTCGCCTCAGGCGCGACCGACCTGTACCTGTCAACGGTCGCCAACCGTCAGGGCGATATCTCCAAGCAGCTGGCGATCATCGCGACGATCTTCCTGCCACTTACGTTCCTCACCGGGTTCTTCGGTCAGAATTTCGCATTCCTGACAGGCAATGTCATCAACCACACCTGGACGTTCTTCGTGCTGGGTCTGGGTCTGCTGGTGGCATCCGTGATCGGGTTCACGATCTTCTTCAGAACACGAAAGTGGATATGACCTACCGGCCCAGCACAGAGTTACTTGAGCGTTACGCCTCGATCCTCGTCCACTACGGGTTAGCCAACGGCGCCGGGATCAAGCCGGGCGAGACCGTCCAGGTGCGCAGCTCAGAGGACGCCAAGCCGCTGTTCTTTGAGGTCTGCAAGGAGATCTGGCGTGCCGGCGGGAACGTGATCCAGACTTTCATGCCCGCTGATGACGCCGAGCACAATTTCTCGGCGGCCTTCTACGAGCTCGCCTCAGACGCCCAGCTCGACCACTTCAGCGAGCCCTACTACCGCGGGCTCCTGGAGCAGATCGACCACATCATCTTCATCCTCGGCGAACGCGACCCGAAGGCCCTGGAGGGCGTCGACGCGGCCAAGATCAGCCGACACGGACGCTCCCAGGCGCGTAGTTGGGAGTTCCGGCTGCCCAAGGAACGTGCCGGCAACCTGCACTGGACGATCGGCATGTACGGGACCGAGGCCCAGGCCGCTGAGGCGGGCATGACGCTGGAGCAGTACTGGGACCAGATCATCCGTGCCTGTTTCCTCGACGACCCGGATCCAGTCGCGCGCTGGAAGCAGACCGCCGCCGAGGTTCGCCGCTACCGCGACTGGCTGAACTCGCTGGCGATCGATCGCCTGCACGTCGAGGCCGAGGAGATCGACCTGTGGCTGACGCTCGGTGAGCAGCGCCGCTGGATCTCCGCCGACGGCAAGAACATCCCCTCATTTGAGGTGTTCACGACGCCGGACTGGCGCGGCACCAACGGCCGCGTCAGGTTCTCTGAGCCGCTCTACTACCAGGGCAGCCTGATCCGCGGCATCGAGCTCGACTTCAAGGACGGTGAGGTGGTCCGCGCCGGCGCCGACGAGAACGGCGAGCTGATCCAGGCGATGGTGCGCCAGCCCGGCGCGAACCGCCTGGGCGAGTACTCGCTGACGGATGCGCGCTCATCCCGGATCGACCGCTTCATGGCCGACACGCTGTATGACGAGAACATGGGCGGGCCGTTCGGCAACACCCATATGGCGCTGGGGATCGCGATCACGGAGGCGTTCGACGGCGATGAGAGCGCGGTCTCAGACGCCGAGTGGGAGCGGCTGGGCTTCAACGTCGGCGCGGCGCTGCACTGCGACATAGTGTCCACCACCGACCGCACGGTCACCGCCACGCTGAAGGACGGATCGACCCGTGTCGTCTACGAGCGTGGCCGCTTCCAGACGGACTGACGGTAAGGACGCCGGGGAACGGTTACTCTGGCGCCATGGCTGACCCACGCCGTGTCGAGCTGGATGATCTGATCAACCGCCCGGGCACATACTTCAACCCCCAAACAGAAGTCCTGATCGTCGTTGACGACTCCCCGGACATGGACACCGAGATCTTCAACTTCGAGGAGCTCGAGGGCGCCGATTGGGTACAGATCTCAGACGAGATCCCGGTCGATGAGGACGCTCGCGATGAGCTCCTTGAGCAGTTCCAGATCCACTATCACCCGGGCAACGCCGAGGGCAACGGCGATGACGAGGAAGAGGACGAGCTGGAAGTGGACGAGCAGGAGCCCGGGCGCGAGGACTAACCGCCGCCCAGCGCCGAGCTTCCGCCGGAGCTCGAACCGCCGCCCAACCCCGAGCTGCCACTGCCGCCCAGCGGGGAGCTTCCGCTGGAACCCGTGGAGCTGCCACTCGCGCCCCCGGCCAGGCTGGCGAAGATCCCCTGCACTATCTGGCTGAACTTCTGCTGGAACTGGGTGTAGGGCTTGGACGCCGATGGCGCACTGATCGTCTGCGGCTTGCCGATGTCGCTGTAGTTCAGTGACAGCTGCAGTTTCAGGCTGGAGACCCCGCCCAGATCCTGTCGCACCTGCGCGGACTTGAGCGGCAGGTCAGCGGAGACGGTCAGGCGCCGCAGCGTGTGGTCGGAGCTGCCGGTCCACAGATCCAGGCTCGCGTTGTGGACCTCCTGCTTGATCTTCGCCTGGGTGGCGGGCGAGATCGACTTCGGCACCGAGGTCCCGCCGGCCGTGACGTTCGGCGCTTTGGACAGCGCCTTTGACAAATCCCGCAGCAGCGGGTCGATCGCGACCGCCCCGTGCACGTGCTGGGTCTTGGCGCCGCCGACCTCCTGGCTGCCGACAAGTTGGGGGTCCGACACCCAGTTCTGCGGGTTGATCCCAAGCTTTGCGAACTGGCCTGATGACCCGGATCCGCCGGCCCCGGGCAGTTCGGAGAAACCGCTCTGCATCTGCTTGAAGGTCGCCGCCGGCAGCTTGTAGCTCGTCCCCGACATCTGGACGTAGCCGGCGGTGCCGGTCGACAGGAAGGTCAGCGCGCCGGTCTGGCCCCCGAACTTGATCGCGCCGGTGAACTTGGAGGCCGGCGTCTTGCCCTTACCGCGGCTCTGGAACGGGCCGCCGAAGGAGATGCTGAGCGGCTTGTTCTGCTTGCTCGATCCGTTCGGCGACAACGTGATCGCGGCGCTGACCACACCGCTGTTGAGGGCCTGGGAACTGCTGAAGGTCTGTTTCAGTAGGCTACGCGCCGTAGCACCGGTGCCGGGACCGGTCTTAGAGCCACAGGCAGACAGCGCCACGGCCAAGCAGATCGCCGCCGCCGCCAGCAGCGACACACCTAAACCCTGCGTTCTGTTCCTGGTCCGATGCAAATCCGCGCTCTCCCTGTCTGCTCACGAGCACAAGCCTGCTTGCACCGCACAGCGCTGCCGACGATAACAACGCGCCAGCCGCCACGGCGCCGCCTGCGCCTCCTCGGCCTGATCCTCGCAGCCGCGCTGACGCTGGCCTTATCTCCGGCCGCGCACGCGGACCAGGTGCTGTTGATGCATCCCGACGGGCGGGTCAGCCGCGTCGAGAACCGGTTTGTGAGCGGGGCGGCAAAACCGCAGCCAAAACCCAAACCCAAGCCCAAGGCGGAGTCGGCGCCGGTCTCGGTCTCGGGCCTGCTCCCGCGCCTGGTCAAGCAGGGAACGCCCTACCTCAGGGAGTGGAACGCCGCTCTCAGCACCCAGAAGCATCTCTCCGGCACCCGCGCGGCCGAGCTCGGCGACGTGATCTCGCTGGTGAAGGGCCTGGCAGCCAAGGGCCAGCTCACCGCAAACCGGCTCCCGGTCCTGTTCCTGACGCTTGCGCGCAACACGCAGTGGTGGAAGTCCGGAGCGCTGCCGAGCCCGGGGCAGCGGATCCAGTTCAGCGGCTCACAGCTGGTCTGGCAGTACTACCCCGGGCAGGGTCTCCAGCTCCAGGTGCTCGGCACCTTCGGTGAGGCCAACGGCCTGTATGAGGCCGGGCCGGCCTCATACCCCAAGCTGACCGCGCTGCTGGCGGAGATGACCCCGCTGGCGGTGCACCGCGGCGGCGGGCTCGCCTGGGAGTACTACTTCAACTTCGACGGCGGCCGGCCCCCGTGGGTCTCGGCCATGTCTCAGGCGACCGGGATTGAGGCGTTCACCAACGCCTATCAGGCGACACACAACCGCAGCTACCTGAACACCGCCCATCAGGCGCTCGGGATCCTGCAGACAGCGCCACCCGACGGCGTCGAGGTCAAGTCGCCCAGCGGCGTGCGGTTCCTCCAGTACTCCTTCCAGCCCAGGAACGAGATCATCAACGCGTTCCTGCAGACGCTGATCGGCCTCAACACCTACGCGCAGGTCTCCGGGGACCCCGTGGCCCAGCGGCTGTTCGCCGCGGGCAATAGCCAGGCCCAGGCCGATCTGCCGGCCTTCAACACCGGCTCCTGGTCGCTGTATCAACCCGGCGAGGAAGACCCCCTGAACTACCACCAGCTCGTCACCGGCTTCCTTCAGACGCTGTGCAAGCAGACCGGCGCCGCCCCCTACTGCAACACGGCCCAGGCCTTCGCAGCCGACCTGTCCGCGCCGCCCAAGCTGGCGCTGACCACGACCAGGGCCGCCAAGCAGAAGCCCTTCCACCTCCGGTTCAAGCTGAACAAGCCCGCGCACGTTGGCGTGATCCTGGCTTCCACCAAGAGCCACAAGACCTACCTGTCGACCAGCTCTGAGTCCAGTCCGGGCACCGACTTCTGGCAGACCCCCAAGCTCCCGGCCGGGACCTACACGGTTGAGCTCTCGGCCACCGACCAGGCCGGCAACCACGCGAGCATCAGCCCGACCCTGACCGTCAAGTAGCGTCTGGCATAGTGGGCGCATGGCAGCCAACCCCACATCCGTCGCCGAGGTCAACGCCGGACTGCGTGACGTCGGCTACCTGCCCGGTGACTCCACCGCGCTGGTCAGCTTCCTCGCCACGAAGCTCGGCAAGCCGGTGCTGGTAGAGGGCCCGGCGGGCGTCGGCAAGACCGAGCTGGCCAAGGCGCTGGCCAAGTACCTGGGCCGCGAGCTGGTACGCCTGCAGTGTTATGAGGGCCTGGATGAGGCCAAGTCGCTGTATGAGTGGAACTACCGCAAGCAGCTGCTGCGGATCCAGGCGGGCGCCGGTGGCGGGGTCGCCGGCTTTGAGCACGGCGACCCCGTGGACGTGTCCTGGGACAGCGTCCAGAACGACATCTTTGGTGAGGAGTTCCTGCTCACCCGGCCGCTGCTTGAGGCGATCTCCTCCCCCGAGCCGGTCGTGCTGTTGATCGATGAGATCGACAAGACCGACCAGGAGTTTGAGGCGATGCTGCTGGAGCTGCTCTCGGACTTCCAGATCTCGATCCCGGAGCTGGGCCGGATCGACGCACGCACCCACCCGATCGTGTTGTTGACCTCGAACAACAGCCGCGAGCTGACCGAGGCGCTGAAGCGGCGTTGCCTGTATCTGTGGCTGGACTACCCGGAGTCAGAGCACGAGCTGCAGATCGTCCGGATGCACGAGCCGGACCTCTCAGAGACCGTCGCCGCCAAGCTTGTCGAGGTCGTGCGGATGGTCCGGGAGCTGGACATCAAGAAGCCGCCGAGCCTGGCGGAGTCGATCGACTGGGCGCGGGCGCTGCTGTTGCTCGGCGCCCAGGACATCGATGAGACGGTCTTCAAGGAGACGCTGTCGGTGATCATCAAGCATCGCACCGACCTTGACCTCGTGGCTGACAGGGTCGGGGTCAAGCTGACCCAGCAGAACGCCCCGGCCTGATGGCCGATGAGGACGGGCAGTGGCGGCTGACGAACCCTTACGGGCTGGGGTTCGCCGGCCTGTCAGGCCTGCCTGAGGAGCATCTGCCGACCCCGCCTAAGCGGGTGGCCTCGGTTCAGGGCAGCGGTTTTGACTCTGAGCTGCTGGGCTTTGCCGAGGAGCTGCGTGAAGAGGGCATGTCCGTCGGCACCTCTGAGCTGCTGGACGCCTTCCACGCGATCGGCTTCGTGAACTGGTCCTCGATGGCCGAGTTCCGGGAAGCGCTGGCGACCACGATCGCCAAGTCCCCGGAGGACCGGCGCATCTTCGACATCATCTTTGACCGCTTCTTCTTCCGCGCCGCGGAAGCCCAGGCCGTGCGGATGGAGGTGAACGAGCCCTCCAACCGGATCGACGGCGAGACCGCCGACCTGGATGAGCTCCGCCGCCAGATCGCGGATGCCCTCCAGGACGGCGACGACGCGGAGATCCGCGACCTCGCGCGGCTGGCGATCGCCGCCTTCAGCCAGCAACAGACCTCGGGCGTGCTGGGCGTCGACGTGCAACGCATCCGCCGCTCCCTCGGCTTGCGCTCCGAGCCCCAGCCGGACCTGCCCGCCGATGACCCGCGCCGTGAGGGCACGCCGCGTGAGCAGCTGCGCAAGTTCGAGCAGGAGCTGCGCCGCGAGCTGGAGCGTGCGGAGATAGAGAAGACATCGGAGCTGCCCGCCAAGCGCCCGCTGACCGAGCTTGACCGCTCACTGCCCAGCGGCCCGGTCCAGGATCTGGCCCAGGTCCACCGCGTGGTCGCCCAGCTGAAGCGGCGGCTGGCCACCCAGGGCCATGAGCTGCGCGGGCACCGTCGCCACGCCCAGGTCGACGTGCGGGCAACGATGCGTGCGTCGCTACAGACCGGCGGAGTGCCGGTCGAGCTGAAGTTCCGCCCCCAGCGGCCGCGCCGCCCCGAGATCTTCGTGCTGTGTGACGTGTCGACGTCGGTGACGAGCGCTTCCACCTTCTTCCTGTCGGTGATGCACGCGCTGCATGACGCCTTCCGCAAGATGCGGTCTTTCGTGTTCATAGAGCGGATCTCCGAGGTCACAGACGTGCTGGCGCGCGAGCGCGACTTCCGCGCGGCGGCGGCTGCGATCGCCACCGACGCGGGCGTCGCCGACGTGTCCGGCTACACCGATTACGGCCGCGTGTGGACTGAGTTCCTGGAGCTGATCGAGGACGAGCTGCACCCCCGGGCGACGGTGATCGTGCTGGGTGATGCGCGCACCAACGGCCGGCCCCCGCGCGAGGACATCTTCGCCCGGGTGTGTGAGCGCGCGGGCCGGACCTACTGGCTCAACCCCGAGCCCCAGCTGTACTGGAACTACGGTGACAGCGTCATCTCCGCGTATGAGCAGTACGCGACCCGGGCGTTCGAATGCTGGCGCACCGACCAGCTCGAGGAGTTCGTCAAGGCGCTGACCCAGCCGGGCGTATCGGGATAAAACCGCAGCGAAGGCGCGCACTGTCACCCTATGAACTCCGGGTGCGGCCGTTATCCTGAATCCCGGATGGACAACGGTCCCACGACCTACGCAGCAGCTCCACGCACTATCCGCGTTGTGATTGCTGACGACCATCCGATCGTGCGGCGTGGCCTGCGTGAGCTGCTCGCCTCAGAGCCGGACTTTGAGCTGGTGGCAGAGGGCGAGGACGTGGACAGCGCACGGCGCTATGTCCGCGGTCACCACCCGGACGTGCTGGTGATCGATCTGAACATGCCGGGCGAGTCGGTCCTGGAGGTGCTGCCACGCCTGCGCAGCGAGTTTCCCGACACCCAGGTGGTCGTGCTGACGATGCAGAGCGAGCCGGCCTACGCGCGCCGCGCGCTCGGAGCCGGAGCGCTGGGCTATGTGCTGAAGGAAGCCGCGGACACGGAGCTGGTCAGCGCCGTGCGCGCCGCCAGCCGGCATGAGAGCTTCCTCAACCCGAAGCTCGGCGCCAGGCTCGCGGCCGAACCGAATCTCGGACCGCCCGGCGGCCTGTCTGAGCGCGAGCTGGAGGTCCTGAAGCTGCTGGCGCTCGGTCACACCAACGCGCAGGTCGCCGAAACCCTGTTCCTGTCGGTCCGCACAGTCGAAACACACCGCGCCCGGATCCAGCAGAAGCTGCGCGTCTCGGACCGTCCCGGACTTGTGCGCTTCGCCTTCGAGCACGGTCTGCTCGGCTCTGAGGAGGACTAGCCCCCCACGAAGCTCGGCGGGATCACCGCGCTGAGCCGTGTGCCGTCCCCGTCGGACTCGACCGCGACGGTCCCGCCAGCCAGGGTCACCCGCTCGCGGATCCCGGTCAAGCCATAGCCGCCCTGGGCTGCCTTCGGGTCAAAGCCGACACCGTCATCACGGACCTCCACGGCGACGCCCTCCTCGGTCACGTGTGCCTTGACCCAGACGTTGGTCGCCTCGGCGTGCTTGACGACGTTGGTGAGCGCCTCCTGCAACAGGCGGTAGACGGTGGTCTCGAGCTCAGAGGAGACGGCCGGCGCGTCCGCGCTGCGGTCGGGCAGGTTCAGATCCGTGTGGATCTGCAGACCGTCGGCGCGCCGGCGCTCCAGCAGTGAGTCCACCGCGGCGGCCATGCCGAGATCGTCGAGCAGCGAGGGCCGCAGATCCGAGATGATCGTCCGCAGCGCCTCTATCTCGGCATCGAGCTCGCCGATCGCTCCCCTGACCACCGCCAGCACGTTGGGAGCGTCAGCGTCGCGCAGGGCACCGGACAGCGACACGCGCACGGCACCCAGGCCCTGCAGGGTCTGGTCGTGCAGCTCCCGCGCCCAGCGGCGGCGCTCCTCCTCGCTGGAGGCGAGCGTCGTGCGCAGGCGGTCGGCCTCAACGCTCCTGGACAACGCCACCGCGGTGGCCGCCGACGCGCCGAACGTCCGCAGCAGCTCCTCATCCTGGTCGCTGAAGGGCTCCTGGCGCAGCCCGCGGTCAAAGGCGATCAGCACCCCCAACCCCGTCCCGCGGTGGACCATCGGGACGAGCAGCGCCGTATGGGCGTTGGTGACCCCGATCTGCTCCACCGCGATCGGCAGGTTGTGGTGCACGTCTGAGATCCGCTCCGGGCGGCCGGCGGCAAGCACCCGGCCAGAAACCGAACCGGTCAGCGGCTGACGGCGCCCCCGCCGGTTGCCGGCCGTGCCGGCGCCGGCGGCAACCACCAGCTCATCACCCTCGGCCAGCAGGATCAGGACCGTCTGGGCGGTGACCAGCGCGCGCCCCCGCTTGACGATCAGCTCGAGGATCCTGTCGAGGTCCGGGTCCGCACTGACGACATCAGCGATGTTGCGGGCCGCTTCCAGCCCGCGCACGGCGCGCGAGAGTTGCTGGCGCCCGCGTTCAGCGGCCTGGTACAGCCCGGCGTTCCGGATCGCGGTGGCCGCGAACTGTGCAAGCGCCACGACTGCCCGCTCGTCCGCGTCGGAGAACTCCGCCCCGCCCGCTTTCTCCGTCAGGTAGAGGTTCCCCCAGGCGCGGTCACCTACCAGGATCGGAACGCCGAGGAAGCTATGCATCGTCGGATGG
>JAFMRN010000002.1 GCA_017354065.1 Solirubrobacterales bacterium | reverse complement strand
CACCGAGTCCGGCACCCTCGGCTACGCCCACCCCCGCACCGTCTACAACCGCCTGTCGGGGACCGTCACCTGGATGCCGGCCGTCGGGAGCGTGGTCCAGCCGGGCAAGCCGCTGTATGACATCGACAACAAGCCCGTGCTGCTGATGGACGGGGCCCTCCCGGCATACCGTGACCTGAAGTCCTCCGACTCTGACGGACCGGACATCCTCCAGCTAAACCGCGACCTGATCGCGCTTGGTTTCAACCCGGACGGGATCACCGCCAACGACCACTGGCAGTCCGGAACCACGGCCGGGGTCGACGAACTACAGAAGTCACAGGGGCTCGCACAGACCGGCTGGATCGGTCTCGGCCGCATCGTGTTCCTGCCCGGCCCGCAGCTGATCGACACGCAGGAGGGAAGCGTCGGGTCCGCCGGCTCCTCCGGGGCGGGCTCGGGCAGTCCGAGCAACACCGCCTATGACAGGGTGCCCAGCGCCCCTGAGTTCGTCGATTTTCCCAGCGGCGGCACGACGACCCCGGCTAAGGGGACCCCGCCGGCCGGGAGCTCTCCGACCCAGACGGGCACGAACCCGAAGGGTTCTCCGACGACTACCACCGGGACGAACCCGCACAGCACAACCACAACACCAACCGTCACCCAGACGGTGACCGTGCCCGCACAGCAGCCCCAGGGCCACCCGTCCGGTCAGGCCGGAGCAGGCTCGGGCTCATCGGGGCAGAAGCCCTCCGGTCAAAACAACCCGTCGGGGTCACACGGCTCCGGCGCACAGGGCTCGCAAAAGGGTTCCGGCTCCCAAGGGTCAGGCTCGCAAAGCGGATCCGGCTCGCAGAAGGGTTCCGGCTCACAGAAGGGTTCCGGCTCGCAGAAGGGTTCCGGCTCTCAAGGCACGGGCTCCCAGCAGTCCCCCACGGCAAACGGCGCGAACAACACGTCAAAGAACGGAAGCAACGGGTCCGGCAACAGCCCTGCCCCCCAGCCGATCCTCAAGACCAGCTCCACCAGCCTTGTCGGCACCGTGGATCTGCCGGCGGCCAACCAGAGCGAGGCGAAGGTCGGCGCGGCTGTCAGCGTCGAGCTGCCGGACAACTCAACGGTCGCCGGGACCATCTCCAGCGTCAGCTCCGTCGCGCAGAGCGGAAGCTCCGGCAGCGGCGGCTCGGGCGGAAGCGGCGGCTCGGGTGACAGCGGCTCAGGCGGCAGCTCCGGCAGCTCCAGTTCGACGGTTCCGGTCACCGTCACGCTGAACAAGCAGGTGCACGGAGCCGGCCTGGACAAGGCGCCGATCTCCGTCCACTTCTCCCAGCAGCGCGCAAACAACGTCCTGTCGGTGCCGGTTACGGCGCTGGTCGCCACCACCGGCGGCGGCTACGCCGTTCAGGAGGCGGCCCCGCCGCACAAGCTGATCCCCGTCACAACCGGCCTGTTCGCGGCCGGTGACGTCGAGATCTCCGGTTCCGGCATCCACTCAGGCCTTCAAGTCACGGACTCCCAGGGATGATCGAGCTCAGCGAGGTGATCAAGGAGTACGCCGGCGGGGTCCGCGCGCTGCGCGGTATCAGCCTGCAGGTGGCGGACGGTGAGCAGGTCGCGATCGTCGGGCCGTCCGGATCGGGCAAGACGACCATGCTGACAATCCTCGGAACCCTCGAGCGCCCCACCAGCGGCCGTGTCGAGATCGAGGGAACGGCCATAGCTGAGGCCTCGGACCCGGCGCTGGCGGGCCTACGAGCCCACCGGATCGGTTTTGTCTTTCAGTCCTTCCATCTCCAGGAAACGATGTCCGTGCTGGACAACGTCGCCACCGGCATGCTGTACATGGGCTTGCCCCTGCGTGAGCGCCGGCGCATAGCCCGCGGCGCCCTGGACCGCGTCGGGCTCTCACACCGCGTGGACTTCCGGCCGCGCACGCTGTCCGGCGGTGAGCGCCAGCGTGTCGCGATCGCCCGTGCGGTAGCGAAGCAGCCGGCGATCCTGCTGGCGGATGAGCCGACCGGCAACCTCGACTCCCGCTCCGGTGCGGGCGTCCTCGAGCTGCTTCACGGGCTGGGTCTTGACGGCGCGACCCTGGTCCTGATCACGCATGACGCCGCCGTGGCGGACACGTTCCCGCGCCGCCTGCATATGCGTGACGGCGAGATCATCGAGGACGAGGCGGCATGACCGCCGTCGCCTCAGAACCGCGCCGCGACGACCACGCGCGGCTCCCACCCCATGAGCTCCTGGGCGTCGCGCTCCAAGGGCTCGCGACCCGCAAGCTGCGCGCCGCGCTCTCGGCCCTGGGGATCGCGATCGGGATCGGCGCGATGGTCGCCGTCGTCGGCGTCTCCTCCAGCGCCCAGGCCAACCTGCTGTCTGAGATCGATCAGCTCGGTACCAACCTGCTGACAGTCGCCCCGAGCCAGGACGCACTCGGCAACAACGCATCGCTGCCGAACACCGCCTTGGCGATGATCGCCGGCATGCGGAACGTGTCTTCGGCGGCCGCCGTCTACCAGGTGTCGAACGTCAACGTCTACCGCTCGGCCCTGATCCCGAGCGAGCAGACCGGCGGGATCGGCGTTGACGCGACCTCGGACAACCTGCCCGCGGTGGTCGGCACGAGTCTCGCGTCCGGGCACTTCCTCGGTTCCGTCGCGAGCCGCTACCCGGAGGTGGTGCTCGGCGCCGGGGCCGCTCAGAACCTCGACTTCCACCAGGCCGACGGCAACGTCATGGTCTACATCGGAGGGCACCTGTTCACGGTCGTCGGCATCTTGAAACCGGTGGCGCTCGACTCGACGCTCGACGGACAGGCGTTCATCTCGCTGCCGATCGCCGAGAAGTACTTCCGAGAACCCGACACCCCGTCAGAGATCTATGTCCGCTCGGGCCAGAACGCCGTGAACGGCGTCGCCAACCTGCTGCCGGCCACGGCGAACCCCCAGGACCCGAGCGGCCTCAGCGTGAACCGCCCCTCCAACGTGCTCGAGGCGCGCGCCGCTGCCAAGGGCCAGTTCACGACCCTGTTGCTGGGTCTCGGCGCGGTCGCGCTGTTGGTCGGCGCGATCGGCATCGCCAACATCATGGTGATCAGCGTGCTCGAGCGGCGCGGCGAGATCGGCCTGCGCCGCGCGCTGGGCGCCACCCGCGGACACATCTCGGCACAGTTCCTGGCCGAATCGGCACTGCTGGCCGCGATCGGCGGTGTCGCCGGCCTGGCGCTCGGCGCGGGCGCGACCGACGTCTACGCGGTCACCAAGCATGAGCCGTTCGTGATCCCCTCCTACGCGCTGATCGCCGCGCCGGCCTGCGGCTTCGTGATCGGCGCCCTGGCCGGGCTGTATCCCGCGATGAAGGCTGCCCGCCTGAGCCCGACGGAGGCCCTGCGCGCCTGAGTTGCGTTTCCCCGACAGATACCGGAAAATCGCGCAATGGTCCGCTCGACACTCCTGGCGGCGTTCACCGCGGCCGCCCTCCCCGCCTCAGCGCTGGCAACCACTGTCCCGGTCAGCCGCGGCCTCTGCCAGGCCCCCAAAACCAGGCCTGCCAGCATCGTCCTCTCGGTCGACGGCGACGGGGTCCTGGCCGGCAACGGCGCCCAGGGCCAGCCCTACTCCCGCGCCCGCATGGGCAAGCTGAACTGGATCCACTGGGGCTCGGCCAGCGCCGTCGCGCATGGCTATGAGTGGCTTGACGACGGCTACCCGTCCGTCGGCGGCGGCAGGTACTACAAGGTGCCCGCGTCGATCACGGCCAGCCGCCCGTCACACGGCGTCTTCACCCGGCTGGAGATCGACGCCCACCCGACCCGCGGCTTCAAGCCGAACAAGTACTGGACGAACCCGCCGGTCAGGAAGATCTACACGGCCAGCAAGTGCCACGGCGGCTTTAGCTTCTAGAAACGACTTGGGCGATCTGGGCGGCAACCACGCCGGGTTCGCCCCGAAACGTCTCCCACGTGAAACGCAGCGTGGGGATCCCTGTGCGCGCCAGGATCTCCGCATCCCGCCGGCGATCGGACTCGAAGTTCAGCAGGTGCGTGGCGATCGTGTCCAGCTCCACGATCACCCGCCCGGCGATCAGCACGTCGACCTCATATCCGGCGACCTGCCCATTCATCTCATAACCCTCGATCCCGAACCGCCGTGCAAATGCCGGCCACTTACGCTCGAACTCCGAGCGCGTCGGGTTCGTGGTCAGCAGCCCCGCCACTTCTCTTAGCCGGCCCGCACCCGGGTTCCGCGGGTTCCGCGCCAGCACATCCGCTAATTGCGCACGTGTGAGCCCGTGCCTGAGCCGCAGGTGGTCCACGGCCCCGTGCAGCCGCTTGGTTTCCAGCCGTGCCGCAAGGTCCAGCGCGGTCCGCGCGGGGCTGGTCACCCGCAGCCCGTCAACCAGCCAAACGTCCCGCAGCACCAGCGTTTGGCACCGGTGCACCACAGGCTCAGACCGCCGACTGTCCAGCGGCGTCATCACGTGAAACGGCTCCCACCAATGCTTGAATACGCCATACAACGAGCCCGCGCTCCCGTCACACAGTGCACTCCGCTCCCCCACCGCCAGCAGCGCCGCCGACGCGCGTGCCTTCGGCTCGGTCGGCACGTGTCCGACCGCGTACACACCCCGGTAGATCCGGATCAGCCGCCCACGCCTGATCTGGAACTTCACCCAGTTCGGTCCGGTCCCCGCCGCCCGCGCCTGCGCGTACGTCACGAACCCTCCCTGCCGCGCAGCATGGGCCGAAAGGGTCAAATATGGATCCTTTTGCCCCATCCTCACCTCTATAAGAGGCGCCAGTGCCGGCTTTTACCCCCCTCTATAGGTCCGAAGCGTCAGCCAAAGCCAACAGCAGATCCCGACGCACGCGACGCCCAAAGCAGGCCAGCTCCGCAAAAGAACCGCAACCGCCGACTGACAGCCAAAGGCGACCAGGTTCAGCCCGCAGTCATACCAGGGGGCAACGAACGCCCGGTTCAGCACGTGGCTGACCGCGATCACGCAGCTGGCCAGAAACGCCAGCGTGAGCAGAACGCCGGTCAGCTTGTGACCTGCTCGTACTTGGCGTACAGGCGGTCGACCTTGGCCTTGGCCGCGTCGTAGCGCTCCGCAGCCTCAGCGCTCCAGCCTTCCACCAGTTCCCGCTCCACACCCGCAAGCTCCTCCTCCGCAGCCTCGATCTGGGCCTCCAGCTTGGAAGCCTTCGGCGGCGCGGGCGACTTTGAGTTCGCCCGCGCCGTGCGCGCTGGGCGCGGCTTCGCTTCCGCCCGGGCCGCCTCACGCTCGGCGCGGACGCGCAGGTACTCCGGCCAGCCGCCGACATAGGAGCGCAGCGCCTGGTCCTCGAGCGCGATCGTGCGCGTCCCCACGGCGTCCAGCAGCGCGCGGTCGTGGGAGATCAGGATCAGCGAGCCCTCGAACCTGGACAGCGCGTCCTCCAGCGCCTCGCGGCTGTCAATGTCGAGGTGGTTGGTCGGCTCGTCGAGGATCAGCACGTTGGCGCCGGACTGGACCAGGATCGCCAGCTGCAGCCGCTGGCGCTCGCCGCCGGACAGGCCCTCCAGTGACTTCTCGGCGTCCTCTCCGGAGAACAGGAAGCTGCCCAGCAGGGCGCGTGCCTGTCCGGGCGGCAGGCCGGTGCGCTTGACCGCCGCCTCCAGCACCGTGCGTGCGTTGCCCGCGCCCAGCGACTCGGCGTGCTGGGAGAGGAACCCGACCTTCACGTTGTGGCCGGTGGACAGCTTGCCGGTGACGACCGGGCCGCCATCGACCGCCACCGCCTGTACGGGTGTCGCGAGCGCACGGCCGGTCGCGTCGCGGGCGTCCGAGCCGTCGTCGGCGAACGGCCGCGCCCCGGCCAGCGTCTCTATCAGCGTGGTCTTGCCGGCACCGTTGGGCCCGACCAGGGTCACGTGCTCGCCACGTTCGAGCCACAGCTCGCCGCCGTCCAACAGCACGCGCTCCCCGATCTGCATGTGTCCGTCCGAGAATTCGAACACCACCCGCCCGGAGCGCGCCGGCGGCTTGAACGCGAAGGCCAGGCCTTCACGGTCCCGCGGGTCGCGCTCGAGCTTCTCGATCTTGCCCAGCTGCTTGGCCCGGGACTGGGCTTGGCGCGCGCGGGTGCCCGCGCGGAAGCGGGTGACGAACTTCTCCAGCTTGTCTATCTCGGCCTGCTGTTTCTCGATCGCGCGGCCCAGGGCCAGCTCGCGCGCGGCCTTCTCCTTGCGCCACGCGTGCCAGGTCCCCGGGAAGAACTTCGCCCGGCCGGCCTCCAGCTCCAGCACCGAGGTTCCGATCGCCTCCAGAAACCAGCGGTCGTGGGCGACCACGACGATCGCCGCGTTCAACGACACCAGATGGCTCTCCAGCCACTCGAGTGAGGCGATGTCCAGGTGGTTGGTGGGCTCGTCCAAGAGCAGCAGGTCGGGCGAGCCGGCCAGCGCCCGGGCGAGCGAAGCGCGGGTCAACTCACCGCCGGAGAACGTCTCCAGCTTGCGGTCCAGCAGCTCGGGTTTGTTGAAGCCGAGCCCGTGCAGCGTTGACAGCGCCTGATCGCGCCAGGTGTAGCCGCCGGCCAGGTCAAAGGCGGCCTGGGTGTCGGCGTAGGCGTTCAGCGTCGCCTGCTCGTAATCGCCCCCGGCCATCTGTGCCTCCAGCCCAGCCAGCCGCTCCTCCAGCTCGAGCATCTCCGGCGCGCCGGCCAGGATGTAGTCGCGCAAACTGATGTCACGGTCGCGCGGCGGACGCTGGTCATGGAGCTTGACCTTGGCCCCTTTGGCGAACACCAGCTCCCCGCCGTCGATCGACTCCTCACCGGCCAGCATCCGCAGCAACGTCGTCTTGCCGGCCCCGTTCCGGCCGGACAGCGTCATCCGGTCACGCGCCTCCAGCTTGAAGGAGATCCCCTTGAACAACGGCTCCCCGGACAGGTCCTTCTTCAGGTCGGATGCGATCAGCACGCTCACAGCGCGTGATGGTAGGCGTAGCTAGCATCGCCGTATGGCCCTGGCCGACTACCCGCCCGTACCGCCCCTGCCCTTTCCCCCGGCCCGCACCGTGACGGTGCCCGACCGCGGCGAGTTCTTTCTCCGCGACAGCGGCGGTGAGGACCGTCCCACGGTGCTGCTGCTGCACGGCTGGATCGCGTCCGCCGATCTCAACTGGGCGAGCCCCTACCAGTCCCTGACCGACGCCGGCTATCGCGTACTGGCGATCGACCACCGCGGCCACGGACGCGGCCTGCGCCCGCTGGTTCCCTTCCGCCTGGCCGACTGCGCCGCGGACGCCGCGGCGGTGCTGCGCACGCTGGAGCTGGCGCCAGCCATCTGCGTCGGCTACAGCATGGGCGGCACGATCGCTCAGCTGATGGCGCGCGACCATCCGGACGTGGTCTCGGGCATGATCGTGTCCGGAACCGCCCAGCACTGGCAGGACCCGGAGCTGAAACGCGCGTTCCGCGCGCTCGGCCTGGCCGGTGCGGCGCTGCGCATCAGCCCGCGCGCGTTCTGGAGCTTCGGCCTCAAGCAGGTCGGCCTGACCACGGAGAACCCGTACCTCGCCTGGCTCCGCTCGGAGCTGCTGCGCCACAACTCCGACGCGATCACAGAGGCCGGCCGGGAGCTCAGCCGCTTTGACTCGCGCCCGTGGCTGCGCCCCCAGCCGTTCCCCACCGCCACAGTCCTGACCACCAAGGACAGCGTCGTGCCGCCGCGCAAGCAGCGTGAACTGGCTGAGGCGCTGGGATCCCCGATCTTTGAGGCCGAGATCGACCATCTCGAGGTCCCGAACGCACCCGAGCGCTACGACCAAGCGCTGCTTGCCGCGCTGTCCAGCGTCCGGGCAACGTCCGCCGCCACCAGGTAGAATCGCCGCCGATGCGCCGAATCCGCTTGTTCATCACGTTCCTGGCCCCCGTCGCCGCGATGCTGCTGCTCGCGGACCCGGCGCTGGCCGTCACCCACGGCGGCCAGGGTCTGCATGGCCCCACAGATGACGCCGGCATCACCAACGTGATGTTCCTGCTGATCGGGTTCTTCCCGGTGATCATCGTCGTCTTCTCACTGATCCAGTCCGGCCTGGACCACCGCAAGCACGCGAAGTGGGACAAGCAGAAGGCCGCGATGGACGCCAATCCGGTTAAGGGCGGCTGGTAGCCGCCCTCTGGTTCCCGCCCCGGCGAGCAACCGAGAACCTGCGCCACCGCCGTCCCCCCGGCGGTAGGTTGCAGCCGTGAGCTACTTCATCACGGGCGGGACAGGGTTCATCGGCCGGAACCTGATCGATCGCCTGGTCTCCAGGCCGAATGGCGGACCGATCTACACGCTGGTGCGCGAGCGATCGCGTCACAAGCTCGAACGCCAGATCGCCGAGCGTCCCGGCTGGCCCGGCCGGGTCACGCCGATCGTCGGTGACCTGGGCCAGCCTCAGCTGGGCGTCGACACGACCCAACTCGGTCCGGTTGATCACTTCTTCCACATAGCCGCGATCTATGACATGACCGCCTCGGATGAGGCGAACCGAGTGGCCAACGTCGACGGGACGCGCCACGCCGTGGAACTCGCCAACACGCTTGGCGCCGGCGCGTTCCACCACGTCTCCTCGATCGCCGTCGCGGGCCAGTTCAAGGGCCTGTTCCGTGAGGACTACTTCGATGAGGGCCAGCCGCTCACCCACCCGTACCACCGCACCAAGTTCGAGGCTGAACGGCTCGTGCGCACCCAGACGCAGGGCAGCTGGCGCGTTTACCGCCCGGCGATTGTCGTCGGTGATTCCAGAACCGGTGAGACCGACAAGATCGACGGCCCCTATTACTTCTTCACGCTGATCAAGAAGCTGCGCCACTGGTTCCCGGCCTGGGTCCCGCTGATCGGTCCGGAGCTCGGCTACACCAACATCGTCCCGGTTGACTTCGTGGTCGACGCGCTGGACCACATCGCTCACCAGCCCGGCCTTGACGGCCAGGCCTTCCACTTGACGAACCCCAAGTCCCAGCGTTCGGGCGAGGTGATCAACGCCTTTGCCCGCGCCGCCCACGCGCCGCAACTGTCGGTGCGGATCGACAAACGCCTGATCGCCGCGCTACCCAAGGGCACGCTCTCGATGCTGCTGCAGCTGCCCGCGGCGAAGAACATCCGACGCACGATGCTGGCTGACGTCGGGATCCCGGAGGAGGTGATCGACTACGTCGGCCTGACGGCCCAGTTCGACACCCGTGACACCGAGCGCGCGCTCGCGGGGACGAAGATCAGCGTGCCGCCGCTGAACAGCTACGCGGACAAGCTGTGGGACTACTGGGAACGCAACCTCGACCCCGCGCTGTTCCGGGACCGCTCCTTTGAGGGCGCCGTGAACGGCAAGACGGTCCTGATCACCGGCGCCTCCAGCGGCATCGGCCGTGCCGCCGCGCTGAAGATCGCGGCCGCGGGCGGTGTCCCGATCCTCGTGGCCCGCGGGATGGACAAGCTCGAGGCCGTGCGCCAGGAGATCCAGGACCTCGGCGGCACGGCATACGCCTACTCAGCGGACCTGTCGAGCCCTGACTCGCTGGCCGAGACCTGTGAGCAGATCCGAGCCGAGCATCCGACGGTGGACATCCTGGTCAACAACGCCGGACGCTCGATCCGCCGCTCTATCAGCCTGTCCTATGACCGCTTCCACGACTTCGAGCGCACGATCCAGCTGAACTACCTGGGCGCGATCAAGCTGATCATGGAGCTGTTGCCCGGTATGCGCGAGCGCCGCTCCGGCCATGTGATCAACATCTCCAGCATCGGCGTCCAAACCAACCCGCCGCGGTTCGCCGCCTACGTGGCGTCAAAAGGCGCGCTGGATGCCTGGACGCGCGTGGTCGGCTCGGAGTGCATCGCTGACAACGTGCACTTCACGACGATCCACATGCCGTTGGTCCGCACCCCGATGATCGCGCCGACGAAGATCTATGACAGCTTCCCGACGATCTCCCCTGATCAGGCCGCCGACCTGATCTGTGAGGCGATCCGGCGCAAGCCCAAGCAGATCAACACCAAGCTCGGAACCTTCGGCGAGATCTCCTACGCGCTGGTTCCCAAGGCCGTCGACCAGATCCTCGCGACCGCTTACAAGGTGTTCCCCGACTCGGCCGCCGCCAAGGGCCAGGTGGACCCGAAGGAGACGGCGTCCACCGAGCAGGTGGCCCTCGCGCACCTGATGAAGGGCGTGCACTGGTGAGAGAGCGCGCGCCGGGCGTGCACCAGCTCGTCTCCTTCCCGCCCAACGCGATCAACAGCTATCTGCTCGGTGACGTCCTGGTCGACTCGGGCACCCGCCTGGACCGGCCCCTGCTGATGCGCCAGTTGGGCAACCGCAAGCTCAGCGCGCACGCCCTGACCCACGCCCACGGTGACCACCAGGGCTCCAGCCACGCGGTCTGTGAACGCTTCGAATGCCCCTTCTGGGTCGGGGCGGCCGACGTCGAGGATGCCGAGGCCGGCGGGCGGGCGGTGTACGCGAAGATGCCCCAGCCGCTGCACCAGGTCCCGCGCCTTTACAGCTACATGTTCCCCGGGCCCGGCCACCCGGTCGCCCGTCAGCTGCGCGAGGGTGACACCGTCGCGGACTTCACGGTGCTGGAGACTCCCGGGCACAGCGCCGGCCACATCGCCTTCTGGCGCGAGTCAGACCGCGTCCTGATCGCCGGCGACGTGTTCACGAACATGAACGTGATGACGCTGATGCCCGGCCTGCATGAGCCGTTGGACATTTTCACCCCGGACCCGGCCCGGAACCGGGAGTCGATGCGGCGCCTGGCCGCCCTGAAGCCCCGGCTCACCTGTTTCGGACACGGCGCGCCGCTGCGTGATCCGGAGCGACTGCAAGCCTTCACGGAGGCCCTGGAGAGTCGCTGACTGAGCGGGATGGCAGACTCTCTGCTCCGATGAGTCTGCGCGCACGCACCTGGGAGCAGGAGCACACCCACCACCACGGCGATTTTTCCGCGGCCCCGCAGGCCGGCAACGTGTCGGTGTGCCTGCCGGCGCGCAATGAGCAGCACACGATCGGCCCGATCGTCGAAGCGCTCGCACCGCTCCTACAACAAGGCGTGATCGCCCAGCTGGTGGTCGTCGACGACTCTGAGGACCGCACGGCTCAGATCGCGGCCGCCGCCGGCGCCGAGGTGCACCGCCAGACGGAGTTGATGCCCGAGCTGGGCCCGGTGCTCGGCAAGGGTGACGCCATGTGGCGCGCGCTCAGCGTGCTCGACGGCGAGGTCGTGGTGTTCCTGGACGCCGACTCGACCGCCGTCGGACCGCACTACGTTACGGGGCTGCTCGGCCCCCTGACCGAGCCTCGGATCCAGCTAGTGAAGGGCTTTTACCGCCGCCCGTTCAAGGTCGGCGGGGTCACGCTGCCGGAGGGCGGCGGCCGCGTCACGGAGCTGACCGCGCGGCCGCTGCTGAAGCGCTTCTTCCCGGAGCTCGCCCACGTCCGCCAGCCGCTCGCCGGCGAGATCGCCGCCCGCCGCAGCCTGCTGGAGACGCTTCCGTTCACCACCGGCTACGGGGTTGACGTCGCGCTGCTGCTCGACACCTACATCGAGCTCGGGCTCGATGGCATCGCCCAGGTCGATCTGGACGTGCGCCAGAACTCCCACCAGGCGCTGGCCGATCTCGGCCCCATGGCGGACGCCGTGCTTGGAGTCGTGATGGAGCGCGCCCAGCGCGACGGCCGCCTGGCGGCCCCCGTCAGCGAGCCGCTGCCCGAGCGCCCGGCCGTGGCTTGTCTGCGGGAGGCTGCCTGAGAGCACGCAGCGCCGTTACCTCCCCGGTTCCGACCAGCACCCCGAGGATCCGCTCCAGGTTCGCGCGGAAGAAGTGGTGGCCCTCCTCCGGGTCCACGTAGACGTGGCTGTGGGGCAGCGCCGCCGCCAGCACCAGCGCATGTTCCACCGGCACCAGCGGATCGGCGCTGCCATGCCAGACGTCGACCTCGCTGTAGACCTCGGAGGCGTCGAAGCCCCAGCTGGAGGAGTACACGCCGTAGTCAGAGACCAGGCCGCCGACCCCGCCGGCGCAGGAGTCAAAGAAGCTCGTAGCGGCGGCGCTGCGCTCAACCGCTGTGGCCAGCCGCGCGCGCTCAGAGCGGGCGGCGTGGACCTCCATGACCCGGTTCAGCAACGCGGGCCGGGCGCTCAGCAGCGGCAGCACCGCGTTGCCGAACCCGACCACGGTCCGCGGCGCGCGCTCCAGCAGGGCCAGCGGATAGCGGATCCGCTTGCGCAACCCGGGGGTGTCCTTCAACGCGCACAGCGGTGACAGCGAGCTGACCACCGCCACGCGCCGGACCCGGCTGCGCAGCGCGTGCGATGCGGCCAGCGCGTAGGGCCCGCCGGCCGACACGCCGACCACGTAGAAGCGGTCCAGCCCCAACGCGTCCGCTAGCTCGCGCAGGTCTGTCGCCCAACTCCGGATCGTGCGCCCCGGCGCGGGATCGGACCCGCCGATCCCCGGGCGGCTGGGCGCGATGTAGCGGACGCCGAGCCGCGCACAGATCGCGTCGAGGTCGACAGTGCCGCTGACCGGCGTGCCGATGGCCCCGTGGCAGTAGAAGACCGGAACACCGTCCTCGGGGCCGCTGTCGGTAAAGGCAAGTCGGCGGCCGTCGCTGAGGACCAGGCAATCGCTGCGGGTTGAGCGTGATGTGGGCATCTAAGGGCCTGCTCACGCGAGCATAGGTTCACCCGCGGACGGATTTGTTTCGTTGTTGAGAAGCCGCTCCAGGGCCCGCACAAACGCGTCCGGGCGTTCCACCATCGGCACGTGGCCGGTATCGGCGAGCCGCACCACCAGCGCGTCGGGCCGCGCCACCATTAGGTCGTCCAGTGCACGGATCGGCACGGTCAGGTCGGCCTCCCCCCAGATCGCGCCAAGCGGCATCCGCGTCGCCGCCAGCCGTGGACGCAGGTCGGTGGTCGTGATCGTGGCCAGCGCCGGTCCGGTACGCCGGGCACTCAACGACGCCTCCAGCATCCCGCGGGCGATAGCAGGCGGCACGTCGCTTCCGTCGGCGGCCGTCAGCGCCAACAGCAGCCGGCGGCCCCAGGCCATGTCGGCCAGCGCGGCGGCGCTGCGCCGAGCCGCCAAAAACGCGTCAGCTCCCGAAGACACCAGGTTGGCGACCCGCTCGGTGCCAAGCAGCGTCCCGACGCTCGGCGGCAGCGGTCGCAGGCCGGCCGGTGCGACCAGCATCAGCCGCCGCACGCTGTTGGGCATCAGCGCTGCCAGCGCGATCGCAACACCGCCACCCAGCGAGTGCCCGACCAGGTCAAAGCCGTCGTGGATCCCGTTCGCTGCCAGCCCGCGGGCGACCCGTGCGGCGACACGGTCGAGCTCAAAGCCCTCTCCCACCGGATCAGACGCACCGAACCCCGGCAGGTCGACGGTGACCACGGCCCGCTCACGGACGAGCCTGGGGACCACCGTGGTCCAGATCCGGCTGTCGGTCGCGATCCCGTGCAACAGCACCAGTGGATCGCCGGTTCCCGTTTTCCGCACGGCCAGTGCTGCGCGCATCCGCACAGCCTATTGGCCCGCTCAGTTGACCTCCAGCGACCAGATCCAGCTGGTTTGGATCTTGTTCCCGTCCGGAGCCCAGCGGATCGAGCCGTCCCCCTCCGGAAGCTGGGTCACAAGCTTCAGCTTGATCCCGCCGGCCGGCACCGTCTTCGGCAGCGCCCCACCGGACGCGGCGGTCACCTTCGGGTGCAGGATCTTGCCCTGGTAGGTGATCACGCTGAACTGGTTGGCTCCGAGCGGCACCTGGCCGTGAACCGAGCTGAAGTTCACGTAGAAAGTCGAGGGAGCCTGCTCACCGGGCTGGAGCTGGTCGTTGTCGGCCTGGGTCTGGAACCAGGCGGGGACTTGGGGGCCCTCCGCCATCAGCTCAGCCGACCCGCCGGCAAGCTGGTTCTTCACGCTGAAGCCGGGAACGGCCTTAAGGTCGGGTTTGGCGGCGGTCGCCGTGACAACCGTCGGGGTCGGCGGCTCGGCGACGGTCACCGACGCGGGCGGGTGCCCGTACTTCACCTGCGCGCCGGCGCTCGAGCCACCCGACCCGCCCTTGAACGCGCCGGACAGCAACAGCACGAGCGCCACGACGACCAGCGCGCCGAGACCGAGCGCGCCGTAGCGCAGGCGCGGATCCAGTTTCCGCGCCGCGCTGTTCACGTCAGTTGCCATCTACCGCCAGAGCCTACTTCTTGGTGGTGGTCGTCTTGCTCTTGGTGGTCGTCGTTCCGGTCTTCTTCTTCGTCGTCCCGGACTTCTTGGTCGGCTTCTTCTTGGCTGATCCGTTGCGCACGAGCTTCAGCTTCAACGCGATCTTTGAATCCCGCGCAACGACCTTCTGGGCCTTCACGGCCTGGGACGCGACCACCAGGTGGTAGCCCTTCTTGGCCTTCGGGGAGGTGACCTTGCCGGTGTGCAACAGGGCGCCTGAGAGCAGCAGCTTCGCGCCCGCCAGGCTGTGACCGGTGACGCGCGGCACCACGTCGTAGGAGACCTTGACCGTGCTCGGGTCGACCGGCGCGTTCGTGAAGATGTCCTTCCCGAACGGTGCCAGGCCGGCCTGGGCCGCGTACCCAAGGTGGCCCAGCTTGTCCAGGCCCTTGGACACGTTGATGCTGCCGGTGTAGCCGTTGGCCTTGCCGCTGCCCTTGGAGACGCTGAAGATGTCCTCCAGGGAGCGCAGCAGGCTGTAGTGGTTGTAGTACGTGTTGGAGACCGTGCCGCCCTTGATGTACGGGCTCAGCAGCACGGCGCCGGAGTCGCCGCCGCCGTTGGTCGGGTCAAACGCGTTGTACAGCGGGTCGTTGGCGGCGGTTTCCGCAGCGAGTCCGAACTTGCCGCTGCCCGAGCCGCTCAGGGTGACGGGGTTGCCGCTGGCATCGACCAGCTGGAAGCTGGCGCTCGAAGCCTGGTCGCTGGCGGTCTGGTCGGCGTGTCCGATCGCCTTCGGCGGCGCGGACTTGACCTGCCCGACGTAGACCGGGTTGGCCGATGCGGTCACGCCGGCGGGCAGCGTCACGGCCTTGCCCTGCTCGTTCGGGGTGACCAGCGCGTAGTCACTGCCTGAGGCCGACTCACTGACGACCCCGTTGTTCCCATACGACGCGGTGAACGACGCGTTGTTGGCCTGATCCTGGGCGCCCGGGCCGTTGCTGCCCTGACCGTCGTAGCAGCCGCCGCCGGGGACCGTCAGGTATCCGTTGGTCGCGTTTGCGGTCCCGTGGGTGCAGGGCACCAGCGGTGCCTGGGCCTCCTTGCCGGGACGGTCCAGATAGGAGCCATACCCGGGCCCGCCGGACATCGCCTGGCCTGCCTGGGAGAACACGTTCGGCGTGTTCGGACCGCTTGGCTCCCAGTTCAGGCTGCGCCCGAACAGCGTCTCGCCGGCTTGGTCGTTGGTCAGCGAGTTGAACGCGGTCGCGTTCGAGACCGATGAGTTGGCCAGCGTGTCGTTGGAGTAGGTGAACTGCGGGTAGGCCTCGTCCCAGACCACGGCGATCAGGCCGCCGTCGGCGTAGGCCGGTGACTTCTGGATCTCCGGGATCACGTGGCCGAGGAAGTTGTCGGCCGAGTAGGTGCCACCGACGTTGTTGATGTTCGGCTTGGGCGTCTGACCGTTGAACCCGCCGGACAGGTTCGTGCCGTAACAGATCGCGTCATGCCCGTTGGAGCAGTTGTTGGGGACGATGTAGTTGAACGCGGGAGTCGACTTCGCGTTCTGAAGGTCCTTGTAGAGCTGGTCGTGGGCCCCGAACAGCGGCGCCAGGTGCTTGGCGCAGTCCCCGGAGCCGACCGTCGCCCCGAACCACGCGAGCGGATTGTGCTTGGCCACGTACTGGTCGGTGTCGGTCGCAGACGCGGCGCCGACCACCGGGGACGTGGTCTTCGGGTTGGAGGATGCGTTCGCGCTGGGGGTGTCACCGGCGGTCGCGTCCGGGGCGCCACAGTCCTTGATGCCGGCGTTCTGGCCCGTCGGCCCGGGCGTGTCGACGTCCTGGGCGTAGGTCTTCCAGCTCACCTTGTGCGCGTCCAGCTGGTTGAACAGCGTCGGCACACTGCTCGGGTAGACACAGCCGTTGTCGCCGGTCGGGGCGTTGGGACCCGCAGCCGAGCTGAACTGTCCGTAGTTGCCGTTCTTGGACAGCGAGCCGCCGCTGGTGTCGACCGAGCCCGACATCTTCGTGTAAGCGGGGCAGTCACCCTGGTTGTCTGTGACCGGCGCCTGGCCGGAGGTACCGGACAGGTAGTTGTCGAGCGAGGAGTGCCCGGTGCCGTAGTAGTTGGTCAGCAGCGCGCCGTACTTCGGCAGGGTCTGGCTCAGGTACGTGTTGTTGTTGAGCCCGCTGAAGTTCGATTCGAACGCATGGTTCTCCATCGTGATCACCCACACGTGCTTGATCGCCCCGGGCTTCACGCCCAGACCGTCGTTGGCGGGCGCCTTGTAGCCGGGCGGCTGGCCGTAGCCCTGCGGAGCGGTGTCCGGAGCGGTGACCAGGCCCGGTCCGCCGACGCCGGGACCGGCGTATGCGGAGATGGCGAACGCGAGTGAGACGATGATCGCCCCCATCAGTGCCGCGCCGAAGCGGCGCGTACTCAACCTCTGCCCGCCCCGGCGGCGATAGTCGCTGCGTTTCACTCTCAGTCCTTTCGGTATCCAGACCGCGGCACAAAGCCCCGCATTACGTACGCAGGCATCCTGCCGAGCCGTCCACACCCAGGTGTGACCATCCCGTAAACCGACAAACCGCTTTCCCGGGCGTCCCGGCAACGTCCCTTCAAGCGAGCTAGCGTGCAGCGCCGCATGTCCGCCCGCCTGCTCAGCACCGTCGCCGCGCTCGCGGCGATGGCCGCGCTCACCGCCTGCGGCCAAACCACACGCACCACCGACACGTCCGCCGGCCCGGTCGCGCCAAACCCCGCGCCGATCCAGACCGAGCAGCTGCTGGGGCCCATGGGCAGCTATGAGACCTACGTCTACCGCCACCTGGCCACGCTCCGCCCCCAGCTCGCCACGCTCCAGCAGGACCTGGCGGCGAACAACGCGAGCGCCGCCAAACGCGACTGGCAGAAAGCCCGGATCAGCTGGCTCCAGATCGGCCAGGACGACCAGCAGTACGGTGCCTTCGGCAACCTCGGAGGCGCGATTGACGGGCTTGCAGCGGGGCTCAAGGGCGGCGCCCACAGCGCCGCCTTCACCGGCTTCCATCGCGTTGAGTACGACCTGTACACCAGCCACAACCTGCACGCCGCGCAAGCCGACACGGCCAAGCTGCGTTCCTTGGTCAGCCAGATGACGCCCCAAACCGTCACCAAAGACCTGGCGCTGACACCCAAGAGCCTCGACACCTGGGTGCTGCGCTGCCATGAGATCCTCGAGGACGCACTGCGTGACTCGCTGTCCCGAAACGACGATTACGGCTCCCACATGGAGCTCGCGAGCGTCAGCGCGGATGTCACCGCGACACGGGAGATGCTCAGCGTGCTGGGCCCGCTGATCCAACCGCGGATGCCCGGGCTGCTGTCCACGGCCGCGCGCCAGCTGCGCACCATCGACGCCCGCATCAAAGCCGCACACGGCGGCACGGCGGCCCGCGAGCGCCTCAATGCCAGCGTCAGCGCCGCGCTGGAGACGCTCGCGCCCGTCTCAGAGGTAATCCAGATCACCAACGCGAACACATGAGCGACACCGACCGCCGCAACTTCCTGCGCCGCGCCGGCATCGTCGGAGCCGGAGCGCTCGGCGCCGGCGCGCTGTCCGGACAGGCGGACAGCGCCAACCTGCTCGCAGACGGCGCTCCCCAGAACCAGGCGGGGGCCGATCCGGCCGCGACCTTGCCGGCGGTGCCCTTCCACGGGACCCATCAGGCCGGGATCCTGACCCCGCGCCAGCCCGCGGGCGCCTGGGTGGCCTTTGATGTCACGGCCGACACGCGACAGCAGCTGACCGACCTGTTCAAAGCGATCACGAACGAGGTCCGGTTCCTCACGGCGGGCGGCGTCCGCCCCGACCCGCACGGAACGTTCGCACCCCCGACCGACAGCGGCACGCTCGGCACCGACGTCCCCGCTGACGGGCTCACCGCCACCCTCGGCGTCGGCGCGTCCTTGTTTGATCACCGCTTCGGGCTGGCCGCGTACAGGCCCCGGAGGCTGCAGGCGATGACCCCGTTCCCGAACGACAACCTCGACCCGGCGCGGACCGGCGGTGACCTGCTGCTCCAGCTCTGTGCCGGCTCCCAGGACACCGTGCTGCACGCGCTGCGCCAGATCACCCGCGTCACCCGCGGCGGCATGCAGATCCGCTGGTGCGAGGACGGGTTCGCCTCACCAGCGCGCCCGACCGGGGTGCCGCGCAACCACTTCGCCTTCAAGGACGGGATCGCGAACCCGCTCCCGGACGCCGCCCCGCAGCTGCTGTGGGCCGCCGCCAGCGAGCCCGCGTGGACGCGCGGAGGCACCTACCACGTGGTCCGCATCATCCAGATGTTCACCGAGTTCTGGGACCGCGTCTCGACCCAGGAGCAGCAGCAGATGATCGGCCGCAACCGCGACAGCGGCGCGCCGCTGGACGGGTCCAAGGAGACCGACACGCCCCACTACGGCGCCGATCCCGCCGGCAACGTGATCCCGCTGACCGCCCACATCCGGGTCGCCAACCCGCGCACCGCCAAGACCGAGAAGGAGCGCATCTACCGGCGCGGTTACAACTACGACCGCGGGGTCGATCTGAACGGCAACCTCGATATGGGCCTGCTGTTCAACGCCTTCTGCCAGGACCTGGACCGCCAGTACATCGCGATCCAGAACAGGCTGGTCGGCGAGCCGATGGTCGACTACATCTCACCGGTCGGTGGCGGCTACTTCTTCGCGCTGCCCGGTGTGCGGGACAAGTCAGACCACTTTGCGGCCGGGCTCCTGACTTTGAGTTCAGGAGCCCGCTAATCGGTTCCCTGGTGCGACGCGGCCGCGGTGGCGACGTCGGAGGGGTAGCTCAACCTGCTGCGCACGAGGAAGAAGCCGGCGAGCAGGACCGTGGCGAGGAACACGAGGAACGTTATCTCCAAACCACGGGTCTCTGACGGGTTGATCGCGCCGACCACCGTGTGTGGTGCGACCGGCGTCTGCTCGGGGATCACGCCGGCGATCAGGTCTGACAGGCCGCCGCAGATCAGCGGCGCCAGCGCTTCGGCAATCGAGCGCACGAAGGTTCGGATCGACTCCGCCCGGCCCCACAGGCCGGCGGGCATGATGTCCAGGCGTGCAGCGTTCAGCGGCGGGTTCGCGGCGCCGATCATCGCCGCGCCGACGATGTCGAAGATCAGCGCGGTGCCGAGCCCGTGCAGGACAAAGCCGGGGATCAGGATCACGCCGCCCAGGAGGTAACAGACGGCCGGCACCCAGACGCGCCCGTTGAGGAACCCGCGGTCGAGCATCAGGTCGGTGATCCGGCCGCCAAGCAGGGTGCCGATGATCGCGCCGGTCACCAGCGCGCCCAGTACCAGCTCGGCCGTGACCTGACCGGAGTGGTAGTGGCCGCGGATGTACAGCACCGCAAACGTGTTCAGGGCGCCGAAGAAGAAGTAGCCGAGGCTGTTGGAGACGATCATCAGCACGTTGCTGGGGATCGACAGCACGTAGCTGACCGCCTCGCGCAGGCCCAGCGTGCGCGGGTCCTGGTGCAGGATCTTTTCGGGATCGGGCTCGACCCCGGCCTTACGGGCCGCCTCACGCGCGCGGTCGTCCTGGATCCCGGCGGGCGTCTCCTGGCCCTGCCCGGTCTGTGACGCGCCGGCGTAGGTGGCCGGCGGGTCGGAGAAGGCGACGGTCTCATACAGGCCCCCGTCCGCGAAGGTGTGCGCGCCCGGGTAGAGGTGGCTCTGTCCCCCGCGCTCGGGCTCTGGCACCGTGCGATACAGCGTCCATGCGAGGAACACCCCGGGCAGCGCCAGGAGGATGAAGGACGCGCGCCAGCTGGTTGCAGACGCCAACGTGCCGCAGACCATCACGCCGAGCGCGTTGCCGAGCATCTCGCCGGCCAGCACATACGCCCACACGCGTCCACGTTCGCCGGCCGGGAAGTAGTCGCCGGTCAGCGACGCGACCGCGGGCCCTGCGGTCGCTATCACCGCGCCCAGCAGCAGGCGGCTGATCAACAGGTCGGTGTAGTTGCTGGCAAAGGCCCCCAGCAGTGAGGCGATGCTCCACAGCACGATGCTGAGTGCCAGCAACGGCATCCGCCGGATCCGGTCGACCAGCATGCCGACGGGGATCGTCGCCAGCGCGCCGACGCCCAGCGCGGCCGAGCTGAGCAGCCCGACCTCCGTGTTGGAGATGTGCAGCGCGGCCTCCAGCTGGGGCCCCACGGCGCCAACGGTGGACTGGTCGGCCCCGTTCAGGCCGAGCGTGATCGCGAACAGCACGATCACCCGCGCCCGCACCGGACCGCCCGCGTGCTTGACCACCTGCCCGCGGATCAGGGCCGCGAAGGCTGCCGACAACCGAGCGGCAGCGCCGCCGGCCGCGCGTGCTTTTCCTGCACGCGCGGAACGGTTCTGCTCGGTCCCTGTGGGCACTAGATGGTTGATTCCACGGCCGGGCGGGTGTTCACTCCCCGGCCTCTGGGTCGTAACGGATGCCGGGGTGGTCGGGGACCAAGCCGGTCAAGGACGCAAGCCGAAGCCAAGGCTGGTGGCCTTGGCGAGGCGAGGACGCAGATCCGGCGCCGTGTCATCCGGCCACATCCGGGACGTCTGGTCGTGGGATCAACCATCTCTCTCTACAATAGATGGCGACATACACACACCCAGGGGACGACAGGCTTCGACGTGGTCGGATCGTGGGGGTGGTCGCGAGTCGAGGTTCCAGGCGGCCTCGTAAAAAACCTGGAAAACAATAAGTGCGGACTCGCACAACTTTGATCTCGGCCTCGCTGCTTAATTCCAGCGTAGCCTGAGCTTCAGCCCGCTCCTCATTTGTTCGCGATGAGGACTCGGGTTCATTAGCGAACTAGCTCGGATCCGATTTGCTCCCTCGGGTCCGGGGACCACCCAGGGAGCTGGTCTCAACGGACCCGGCCGGCGTGGCGACGTTGAGATGAGATTTGAACGCCGGCTACGCTCGTAGACGCTACCTCTTACGCGACCGCGGACCCGGGTTCAATTCCCGGCGTCTCCATCAAACGCCCTCCGGTTTCGGAGGGCGTTTCCGAGCCCGCGGGTCCAGGTAGTCTTTCTCCATCACCAAACCGTGTGACGGAGGTCACTGATGAGGCAGGGGTTCAGACGAGTTGCCGCTGGGGTTGCGGCGCTCACAGCAACGGCAGGGCTCGCGGCGTGCGGCGGCTCGTCATCCGGACCTGGCGGCACGGCCAAGGTCGGTACCCGGACGATGCATTTCCATCTGGCAAGTAGCTCGCAAGGGCCGGTTACGGCGCAAGTGCCGAAGCAACCGATCCAAACCGTGGCCTCCTCCCAGCCCGGCATTCAGCTCCAACTCTTCTCTGCCCAGCGGGCTCAATCCGGGGCTGTCCTGGTGGTCTTCGCCCTCAAGGTCGACAGCGCTGCCGCTCAGAAGCTGAGCAGCACGGCCGAGCCAGCACTCAGCGCAAACGGAGCCGATGAGTCGGACGCCAGCGTCAGCGGCGTCTCGATCGTCGACCCGGCCGGGCTGAAGCAGTACAAGACATTCATGTCCAAGCCGAGCGAAGACTCAACATGTCTCTGCAGCGACACCGGCTCGCCCTTCTTCGTCAACAGCAGTCCGGCGGCCGGGACCTACATGCTGGCCGCGCTGGTCGCAGCCCCGCCTTCCAACGTCAAGACCGTGTCGGTCGTCACCGGCCTGGGCTCCTTCGCCAACGTCCCGCTGACCTGATGCGTCTCCGGGTAGTCCTGCTGGTCCTGGTCTGCGCCCTGTTCACCGCTCCGCTGGCGCTCGCCCTCCCCCCGGCCCGGGTGAAGCCGCTGACGCCGCGTGTCACACCGCTGACGGCACGCGTGATCACGCTCAAACCGCGGATCACCTCGCTCGCGCCCAAGCACGTCGCACCGAACAAGTTCCAGGTCGGGACCGACGTGCTGTTCGCGTTCGGCAGCGCGAAGCTGTCGAACCAGGCCGGTCCCCTGCTCAAGCAGGTGGTCTCGAAGCTGCGCGGCGAGCACGGCGGCACGGTGACCGTCACGGGCTACACCGACTCAATCGGCAAGAAGGGCTTCAACCTCAAGCTCTCCCGCCAGCGCGCCGCCTCCGTGGTCGCCTATCTGCATGGCCACGCCGGCAACGTCGGCTACAAGGCGGCCGGACGCGGCGAAGCGGACCCGGTGGCGCCGAACAAGATCCGCGGGCACGACAACCCCAGCGGGCGCCAGCAGAACCGCCGCGTAGAGCTCTCCTACGCCCGCTGATCCGCGGCTCTAGGCTCCATCCGCGATGGAGTTGTCTGCGCTCAGCGCTGCCCGCCGCGACCCGAACCTGGTGGTCCTGGAGGGCTTCCACGCGATCAAACACGCCCTGCGCTTCGGCGGTCATATGCTGGCCGCATGGACTGCACAGCCGGACGAGCTGGAAGCCCTCCGTAGCCGCCTGGCGCCGGATATACAGCTCCCAGTCCAGGTCGTGGCAGCCGACGAGCTGACAACCGCCGCGCCGCGCTGCCAGGTCGTCGGCGTCGCCCGCCGGCCAGCCCAACCCGACACCCACGCGGTACTCGCCGGTCCGGGACACGTGGTGTTCCTGGAGAACCCCCGGCACCTGGGCAACCTCGGCGCGGTGGTGCGCGTTGCCGCCGCCGCGGGCGCCGCCGGCGTGTTCAGCAGCGGGACCGTCGACCCCTGGCACCCAGACGTGCTGCGCGGCAGCGCTGGCCTGCACTTCGCCCTGCCCGTCCATCACGTGGACCACATAGTGACCGGGTCGCGCGAGCTGATCGCCGTCGACCCGGAAGGCGATCCCCTCTCCCCAGCCGCGATCCCCGAAGCTGCCGTCCTGGCCTTCGGAACCGAGCGTGACGGTCTGTCAGACCGCGTCTTGGCAGCAGCCGACCGCCGCGTGGCACTGCCCATGGCGCCGGGCGTGTCGTCGCTGAACCTGGCGACCTCAGTCGCGGCGACGCTGTATGCGCTGCGCTTCGGCGGCGGTTAGTCTCGCCGCCGATGCCGAAGATCGCAGAGACAGTCATCAGCGACAGCGTCAAGCTGCGCGAGGCCAAGATCGGGCGCCGCTGCGAGATCCTCGAGGACACGATCTTCGAGTACTCGAAGCTCGGTGACTACTCCTACATCGGCCAGCGGTGCATGGTCGCCGACGCGGAGATCGGCCGCTTCACCGCGATCGCCGCGAACGTCCGGATTGGCGCGCCAAACCACCCGCTGGGAAGGGTCGCCCAGCACCGCTTCACCTACTGTCCCGAGTACTACTTCGATGACGCGACGCGCGATGCAGGCTTCTTTCACGACCGTCACCAGAACCGCGTCACCATCGGCAACGACGTCTGGATCGGCCACGGGGTGATCGTCTTGCCCGGCGTGCGCGTCGGTGATGGCGCCGTGCTGGCTGCAGGTGCCGTCGTCAGCCGGGACGTCGACCCCTACACCGTCGTCGGCGGCGTCCCGGCGCGCCTGCTGCGCCGCCGCTTCGAGCAGCGCATCGCGCGGCGGCTACAGGCGATCGCCTGGTGGAACTGGCCCGACGAGCTGATCCGCGAGCGGCTCAGCGCCTTCCAGAGCGACGCCGTTGAGGCGTTCTGTGACGCCTACTCAGGCTTCCAGGGCCTCTGAGCCCGCCAGCCAGCGCTCCTCCAGTTCCTGTCGCTCCGCGACGGCCGCGTTCAGCTCCGCTGTCAACTCCGCAAGCTTCTCGTGATCTGAGCTGACGGCGGCCATCTGCTCGTGCAGCGCCGCTTCTCGCTCCGCGGCCTTCTCAACCTCGCGTTCGAGCCTGGCGAGCTCCTTACGCGCGGCACGCTCGCGTCCGCCGGCGCCGGGCGTCCTGGTTTTGGCGGCCTTTGAGGCCGCCCCAACAGGCGCTGTCAGCTCGCTCAGGTACTGGTCGACCCCGCCGGGCACGTGCCTGATCCCGCCCCCGGGCGTCAGGGCGTAGACGTTGTCCGTGACGCGCTCAATGAAGTAGCGGTCGTGGCTGACGACGATCAAGGTCCCGCCCCAGCCGTCGAGCAGGTCCTCGAGCGCGGTCAGCGTGTCGATGTCGAGGTCGTTGGTCGGCTCGTCCAACAACAGCACGTTCGGCTCGCCCATCAGCAGGCGCATCAGCGCCAGGCGGCGCCGCTCCCCGCCGGACAGGTCTGCGACCTTCGTGCGCAGGCGCTCACCGCGGAAGCCGAAGCGCTCGGCCAGTTTCCCGGCGGTTATCTGGGTGCCGTCCGCCAGCGTAGAGATCTGCTTTACGTCGGCCAGGGACTCCAGCACGTTCCGGTCCGGTGCCAGCTCGGCGCTGTGCTGGGAGAGCATCGCCAGCTTCACGGTCTTGCCGGTCTTCAGCTTGCCGCCGGTCGGCTCAAGCGCGCCTGCCAGCAGCGCCAGCAGGGTCGTCTTGCCGCTGCCGTTGACGCCGACCAGCGCGAAGCGGTCCCCGGGCCCGATCCGCCAGGTGATGTGCTTCAGCAGCCTAAAGGAGAGGTCTTCAGCCTCCAGCACGGTGTTGCCGATCCGCTGGCGCGCGAAGCTGAGCAGCTCCGTGGTGTTGCGCGGCTCGGGTTCGTCCTCAATCAGCGTGTTGGCGGCTTCGATCCGGAACTTCGGCTTGCTGGTCCGGGCCGGCGGGCCGCGCCGCAGCCAGGCGAGCTCTTTGCGCAGCAGCTGCTGGCGCTTGGCTTCCAGCGCGGCCGATTGGCGCTCGCGTTCGGCCCGGGCCAGCACGTAGGCGGCGTAACCGCCCTCGTACTGGTGCACGGTGCGCTCGGCTACCTCCCAGGTGTGGGTGGTTACCTCATCCAGGAACCAGCGATCATGGGTGATGATCGCCATCGCTCCCTTGCGCCGCTTCAGGTGCGCGGCCAGCCAGGAGATGCCCTGGACGTCGAGGTGGTTGGTCGGCTCGTCCAGCAACAGCAGCTCCGGCTTGGTCAGCAGCACCTTGGCGAGGGCGATCCGGCGGCGTTCCCCGCCCGACAGCGTCTCGGTACGGATCGTCCGGTCGGTGCCGCCGAGCAGGCCGTCCAGCACGTCGCGGAACTCGGCGTCGGCGGCCCACTCATGCGAGAAGCCGCCCAGCGCCTGCTCGACCGTGCCATCCAGATCGTCCCCCTGCCCCAGCCGTCCGATCGTCAGCGTGCCGGTGTGGACCACCTGACCCTGGTCGGGCTGCTCGCTGCCGGCGATCAGCGCCAGCAGCGTCGACTTGCCGTTGCCGTTCTGGCCGACGATCCCGATCCGCTCACCGTCGGCGATCCCGAGCGTGACGTCCTCGAGGATCGTGCGGGCGGCGTACTCCTTGGAGACACGTGACAGGTTGACCAGGTTCCGCATCACTCCGACCACTCGATCTTGGCGTATTTCTCACGCAGCTTCGCCCCGCGTGCGGGGTTGAGCGAGGCGACCCAGGCGATCCTGCCGGCCAGGGCAGCGGCCTCGGAGCGGTCCACCGGCCCGGCGGCTGCGAGGTTGTGCAGGGTCGCCTTCAGCCGGTCATAGTCCCGGCGCGGGACGTTCGGCCGCGCGTTGACGACCACGCCGCAGACCTGCTGGCGCCCGCCGGCCGGGTGCATCGCGGTCTTGCGCTCGTTGATCGCGAAACCCTCATCCCGAGCTATCTCGGTAGCCAGGGCAACCAGGAAGCGCCTCCGCCCGCGTCCGGGCATCGGCCCGGAGAAGGTCAGGTCATCTGCATAGCGGCTGTAGAGCAGGTCGTGAGCGTAGGCAAGCCCGCTCAGCCGCCGGTCCAGCGCGAAGGCGGCGAGGTTCGCCAGCGCCGGCGAACTCGGCGCGCCCTGTGGCAGATGGGGTGTGGCGAGCAGGCGAGACGCCCCCACATGGCGCGGGGTGGTGTTGGTGCACAGTCCGGCGAGCGTGCGCGCCACCTCGGTCTCGAAGCCGGCCGCCCGGAAGATCGCCTTCACCTGCGCGCGCCGGACGGACGCGAAGAAGTCCTTGAGGTCGAGTCCCAACACCATCGCCTGGCCGCTGTGCACCTCGGCGTGGGTGCGTACCGAGCTGCCGCGCACGAAGCCGTGCGCCGCGGGGTGGGTCGGTATCTGGTTGAGGATCTCGCGCAGAACCCAGCGCTGCACTTCCTTCAAACGGCCCTTGGGGATCTCGAGCACGCGCGGCACGCCGGAGGCGCGCGGCAGCAGGCGGTAGCGGTCGTTGCGCAGCCGCTCTGAGTTGACGCTCCGCTCAAGGCCACGGACGTCCGCGAGCCACTGCAGCTGTTCCAGGCTCAACTCCAGACGCTCGGCCAACTCCGGCAGCGAGTCGATTGCCGCGACGTTCCATGCGGGCACGCGGCCAATGATGGCGATGCCGCGGCTTGACTGCTCCTGTCCTGCGCCGTCCCGAGGTGCCACGAAGGGGCACGACAAAGTAGGACGCGCGACGCATTGCCCTACTGAATGGTGATCCCTGGGGAACCCCCAGAGAGGGTCCGCTGACCCAACTCAAACCGCGGCACCGCCGCTTCCACCGTACTTAATTGCGCAAACCCCCGCCGCCGCGTTGGGGGTAGCGCAGTTTGGGCCCTCACAGGGACCCAACTGCGCAAGGGCCTCACGACTCGGTAGGGGTTGGCCACTTAAGGCCCCTCAACCACCCCGGCGCGGCGGCCCGGAACGCCGCCGGCTCCAACGAACCGGCCCCGGCCGGGATCGCCCCCAGCAGCGGCACCCCGAACTGCAAAAGCGCTTCGCGGTTCGACAGCTCGTTCAGGTCCGGCTCGTGCGGCCAGGAGCCGATGATCAGACCCGCAACCGGCCGGTCGCGCGCACGCAACGCCTCCAACGTCAGGGCGGTGTGGTTCAGCGTCCCCAGCGCGGCCCGGCATACGACCACAAACGGCCCGGGAAAGTCGGCCATCGTTTCCGAGGCGGAGAGCCGCACGAGCAGGCCGCCCGCCCCCTCCACCAGCACGTCACCGAGCTCAGCAATCCGCGCTTGGTGAACGGCCAGCGGCGGCAACTCCACTCCCTCACGCGCTGCGGCCGCGACCGGCGCCATCGGATCGCGCAAGCGGATCCCCTCCGAGGCGTCTACGTCAACGACGCTGGTGACAAAGTCGATGTCCGCCGGCAGCCCGGCCTGCACCGGCTTGTAAACGCGAAAACCGAGGCACACCGCGAGCGCGGCGGTGGCGACCGTCTTGCCGACACCCGTATCGGTGCCGGTCACATACAGGGCGCTCATGCCACCAGCGCAGCAGCCTGCGCTGCGGCCTGAGCAGCCACGTCCGGATCAACCGTCGCGCGCGCGGTCAAGCGCAGCCGGGAGATCCCGTCCGGCACGCTCGGCGGCCGGAAGCAGCCGACCACGATGCCCTCCTCACCCAGGCGCACAGACGCGTCATAGGCAACCGAAGCGGAGCCGACCGGCACGGACTGCACGGCACCGGCCGCACGCGAGACGCCGGCTGCCGCGGCAATCCGGTCGGCCACAGTGTGCAGCCGCGCGACACGCGCAGGCTGGATCGCCCGGCAGGCCTCAGCGGCGG
>JAFMRN010000041.1 GCA_017354065.1 Solirubrobacterales bacterium | reverse complement strand
AACACCGCAAGCCACTCACGCGCTGCGTTGGCCGGGTGGATCGCTCCCGCCAGCGCAACGGCTTCGGCTGAAGCGGAGCCCACGACCCAGTCGATCTCTGACGGCGGCCCCGCCATCTCCAGCCGCGCGGCGAGCTTTTCGGCACCGAGCGCCGCGGCGGCGATCACATCACGGTCGGCGGCCACAAACCCAAGGCGCTCCAATACGGACGGATCGCGGCCCAGCAGCGCACAGGCCAGCACCGTCCTGTCAACCCGGTCCGCAGGCTCGAGCAAGCGGAGTGCCCGGCGGGCCAGGGCCTCGTCCTCAAGCACGAGCCCGGGGTCGATCCCCAGCTCGCGCAGCGCGACGAACCCGCGAACCGGATCGGCCTCAGCAGCTAGCCGGCGCAGCTCGTTGCCGATCCGCACGCCGCTGACGGAGTCCAGCAGGTCGTTGGAGATCAAATCCAGGTCCGCAACGCTGAAGTCCAGCCGCGCCGCGTAGCGCGCTAGCCGCAGCATGCGCGTGGGGTCATCGCGAAAGCTGTCGGGGTGCAGCACGCGCAGCACGCGCGCCTCAAGGTCATCGAGCGCACCGTCGACCGCGAGGAACTCCCCATCGGAGAGGCGTAGCGCCATCGCGTTGACGCTGAAGTCCCGGCGCCAGAGGTCCTCGTCCACCGACGCGGGCGCCACGACCGGCAGCGCGCCCGGCGCCGGATACGTCTCGCGGCGGGCGCGCGCCACGTCATAGCTGTGACCGGCGACCGTCAGGGTGGCCGTCAGGTACGGGGTCTGCCGCGACACCGATCCGAGCTCACGGGGATCGCAGTCGACCAGCAAGTCGAGATCAACGGGATCGACCCCGAGCAGCAGGTCGCGCACGGCGCCGCCGACCAGCCAGACCGGCGCGCCACGCAGGGGCGCCAAAGCCGGAAGCGCAAGCGCGCGCTCATAAAGGTTTGCCAACACCACCCCTATGTAAGCTCGCAACGATGCCGGACACCGACCCGCCCGAGGGAGAGCGCGGCAGCCGGAGACGAAAACTACTCGCCGGTGGCGCCGCAGTGGTCATCGCCGCGATAGTGGTGCTTGTAATCCTGTTGAGCTCAGGACCCAAGAACGTCTCGCACCCGAAAGTGTCCTTCACGGCGCCGACGCACACCCAAACCAAGCCGCCGCCGAAGAAGCGCACGTTCAACTTCCGCTGGCCCTGGTACGGGTATGACGCCGCGCGCGACCGCGATCTACAGACAAGCCCGAACCTGCACCCGCCGTTCCGGGTCAACTGGAGCTTCGCGCCCAACGCGCTGATCGAGTTCCCGCCGTCGATCGCCGGGCGCAGCCTCTACTACATGGACGACTCGGGCATGGTCAAGGACATAGACGCCATGAACGGACGGCTGAACTGGCAGCACCAGGTCGGCTCGCTGTCCTCGGCGACCCCGGCGATCGCGCAGAAGCAGGGCCTGATCATCACCCCGACGCTGGCGACCAAGGGCAAGTCGCCGGGCGGCGGCAAGATCGTCGCGCTGAACATGCGCAACGGACGCACCGCCTGGCAGCACCCGATCGGCGCCGGCACCGAGTCCTCGCCGATCGTGATGCACAACATCGTCTACTTCGGCGATCAGTCAGGCCGCGTGTACGCGATGGACGCGCGCACTGGCCGCACGCTCTGGACCTTCACCGCGAGCGGCGCGGTCAAGGGCGGCGTGGCCTATGCCAACGGGAACATCTACCTCGACGACTACGGCGGGCACGTCTACGCCGTCAACGCCAAGACCGGAAAGCAGGTCTGGAGCTCGGGCACCAGCAGCTCTTACGGGCTGGGTAGCGGCCAGTTCTACTCGACCCCGACGGTCGCCTACGGCCGCGTGTATGTCGGCAACACGAACGGTTACGTGTATTCCTATGCGGCCAACAACGGCCAGCTGGCCTGGTCCAAGGGCACCGGCGCCTACGTGTACTCCTCGGCGGCCGCGGCCAACGTTCCCGGTGCGGGACCGACGATCTTCATGGGCTCCTATGACGGCAACTTCTACGCGTTCAACGCCCAGTCCGGCGCCACACGCTGGGTCCACACTGACGGCGCCAAGATCTCCGGCACGGCGACGGTGATCAACAACGTCGTGTACTACAGCTCGTTCGGCAAGCGCACGGTCGGCCTGGACACGCGCACCGGCAAGCCAGTGTTCAGCTTCAAGGACGGTCGCTTCTCACCGATAGTCGCGACCCCGGGCGCGCTGTTCCTGTCAGGCGGCTACGTCGAGTACGAGTTGGTTCCGGTAGCGCCGAAGCGGCACACGAAGCCGAAACCGCGCGCAAAGCCGAAACCGCACGCAGAGCCGAAGCCTCACCGGAAGTCCGCGCCGCCCCGCGCCAGACACACGCGCTCACGCCGCTGAAAGCCGAGCCGCTCATACAGGCCGATCGCGTGGTAGTCCGGGTCCGCGACTATCACCAGCTGCTGAATCGGGTGCCTGGCGGCGATCTGGGCGGCAGCGGCGCTCACCAACGTGGACGCGATCCCGCGGCGCCGGTGTGAGGCGCGCGTGCTGACGTTCTGATAGCGCGCCAGTTCGTCGGCGACGACCACACCGAGCGAGCCGACCACACGTTCACCGTCGAGCGCCACGAACCAGCCGCCGCGTCCCGCGCGGAACAGCTCGCGCAACTCCTCCAAGCGGCGCTTGGCGAACTCGCGGTAGGCAGCCGGCTCCTCAGAGTCGTTGTCCTCCTCCCAGAGCTCTTGCACACCCGTCCACAGCTCAGCGTCAGCGTCCGGGTCGAGCATCCGGACAGGGATGCTCGGGTCACGTGGCGGCGCGATCTTCGCGGGGCTCGCGGCCAGCGTGACCAGCTGCTCGAGTTCGTAGTCGGGCGCGGGGAACTCGGTGGCTGCCTCCCCGAGCGAACCGTCGCCCGTATCCCAGCCGAAGGACCGGCGTTTAACCGCCGGCGGCAGCTCAGCGTCAAAGGCGCCCTCCCAGCGCGCCCGGTCGCCCAGCGCTGGCGCGGCGTCGGCCAGCAGGAAATTCCCGGCGTGGGAAATCGGGTTCGAGGGCGACTCCACAACCACATATTGATCGGCGCGACGCACCCGCGCGTCTAGGCCGAGCACGCCGATCTCGGTTCGGTAGTAAAGCGTCCTGAGCACCCAAATCCCCTGCAACAAAGCCTACTGGCGGTGGCGCTAGATGCCGAAAGATGGTACAGTTTCTCGTCTATGCGCTGTCGTAGTGGAAGTCACTGTCAGGAGCCGGTCATCAAAGGCCGTCGCTTCTGCGCGGAGCACGCAGCTGAGCTCGATCGCATGCGCGACGAGCTGAAGGACGCTGCCGCTGCGCGCATCGGCCGTGGCCGGCCCAAGCGGTCTTCGACCTGCTGCCGTCCCGGCTGTTATGAGCCCCGCGTACCCCCCGCCGCATATTGCGATGCCTGTTCGGCCGCCGGGTATGTGGAAGAGGCCGCCTGATCAGGCGGATCACTCCCGACTTGACTGATAAATAGACCCGCCCGAGGGTGGCGGGGTTCACGTTCGGCTAGATCCGGACCGCGACCCCCGCCGCCCTCAGGTGTTTTTTCACCTCGGCGACGGTGTGCCGGCCGTAGTGGAATATCGACGCGCACAGGACCGCGTCCGCGCCCGCGTTCAACCCTTCCACCAGGTGCTCAAGCGTTCCGGCGCCACCCGATGCGATCACGGGCACGGTCGTGGCCGAACTGACCGCGCTGATCAGCTCGGTGTCATAGCCGTCATTGGTGCCGTCACGGTCCATGCTGGTGAGCAGGATCTCACCGGCGCCGCGCTCAGCGCCCTCCCGCGCCCAGGCGACGGCGTCTCGCCCGGTCGGCGTGCGACCGCCGGCAACATATGCCTCCCAGGCCGGCTCCGGGCTTTGAGCACCGGAGCCGGATTTGGCGTCTATCGCCAGGACGACGCATTGGGCGCCGAACTGGTGAGCCAGCCGGTCGATCAGCCCCGGGTCCGCGAGTGCGGCCGAGTTGACCGAGACCTTGTCAGCGCCGGCGTCGAGCACGGCCTGGGCGTCCTCCACGGAACGTACGCCGCCGCCGATGGTGAACGGAACGAACACATCATCGGCAGCGTCGCGGGCGAGTTGAGTGACAGTGTCACGTTTGTCAGAGGTGGCGGTGATGTCCAGGAACACCAGCTCATCAGCGCCGGCCAGGTCATATGCACGTGCGAGCTCGACCGGGTCGCCGGCGTCACGCAGGTTCACAAACCCGGTGCCTTTCACAACGCGCCCGCGGTCGACGTCGAGGCACGGGATTACGCGTTTGTAATGCACCGTTGTCCTTCCGCGACGGTGAAGCGGCGCTCGAACAGTGCCTTACCGACGATCACACCGGTGATGTTGGTCAGGTTCGCGGCCGCGAGCGCTTCCAGGTCCGCGAGTGAGGAGATCCCGCCGGAGTAGACGAAGCTCGCGCCGAGCTCGTTCACCTGGCGCGCGCCGTCCAGGTCCGGCCCGCTCAGCATGCCGTCACGTTCGATGCTCGAGTAGACGAAGTTCTTGACACCGCGCTCCTGCAGGCCCTGGAAGGCGGCCTCCGTGCTGAGATCGGTCTGCTCCAGCCAACCGGCGGCGGCGACCTTCCCGCCGCGGGTGTCGACCGAGACCACGAGGCGGTCCTGGTGCGCCTGGACGGCGCGGTCCAGGAACTCAGGGTCCTTGAACGCGGCCGTGCCGATGATCGCGCGGGCCGCGCCGGCTGAGAACACGTCATGAAGCGGCCCGTCCGCGCGGATCCCGCCACCCAGTTCGACCGGGATCCCGAGCGTCTCCACGATTCGGTCTATGTGCTTGAGGTTCACGGGCGCGCCCTGCTTGGCGCCGTCCAGGTCGACTATGTGCAGCTCCTCCGCACCCTGGTCGACCCAGGCCTTGGCGGCGTCCAGCGGATCCGCGTAGTAGTCGGTGCGGCGCGCATAGTCGCCCTGGTCGAGTCGCACGGCCTTGCCGCCGAGAATGTCGATCGCCGGCAGCAGGATCATGCGGCCACCTCGGCAAAGCGCTTCAACAGTGCCAGTCCGTCGGTTGAGGACTTCTCCGGGTGAAACTGCACTCCGTAGACGTTGTCGCGCTGCACGACGGTGGTGAAGCGTTCACCGTACTCAGTGGTACCGACCACGTCCGCGGGGTCATCGGGGTGTGCCGCAAAGGAGTGCACGTGGTAGAAGGGCGCGCCGGTCTCCAGGATCGCCGCGGGACGCTCCAGTGACACGTCGTTCCAGCCGATGTGGGGCACCCGCAGGCCGCCGGCCTGAATGCCGCGCACCTGGCCGGGGATCAGGCCGAGACCGTCCGCTCCACCGAGTTCCGTTGAGGCGTCGAACAACAGCTGCATGCCGAGGCAGATCCCGAGCAGCGGGGTACCGGCGCTGACCCGTGATCGCAGCAGCTCCGCAAGCCCGCCGATCCGGAGGTTCTCCATGCCGCGCGCAAACGCTCCGACACCGGGCAGCACAAGGCCCGTGGCGCTGCCCAGCACGCGTGGGTCTGAGCTGATCCGCGCCTCCGCCCCGATGTGGATGAGTGCCTTCTCCACGGAACGGCGGTTGCCCATTCCGTAGTCAATGACCGCGATCACGTCAGCGTGCCCTTGGTGGAGGGCACCCCGGTTTCTGAAGGGTCGATAGCTGCGGCAGCTCGCAAGGCCCTCGCGACCGCCTTGAACACCGCCTCGATGATGTGGTGGATGTTGGTGCCGGCCAGCACCGCGACGTGCAGGGTCAGGTGCGCGTTGGCCGCCAGCGCCTGGAGGAACTCCTGGGCCAGCTCATGGTCGAAGTTGCCGATCGCGCCGACCGGCAGGTCGGCGTCAAAGGCCAGGTAGCCGCGGCCGGAGATGTCGATCACGGCGGTCGCGCGTGCCTCGTCCATCGGCACGACCGCGTCGCCGTAACGGTAGATCCCGGCACGCTCACCGAGCGCCTGGTCGATCGCGCGACCGAGTGCGATCCCGACGTCCTCAACCGTGTGGTGCCCGCCGGTCTGCAGGTCGCCTTCTGCCTTGACGTCGAGATCCATCCGCCCGTGGCGCGCGAGCAGATCCAGCATGTGGTCGAAGAAGCCGACCCCGGTGTCACGCGTGCCCGCGCCGGTTCCGTCGAGGGTGAGGCTCAGGGTGATGTTTGTCTCGCCGGTCCGGCGCTCAACTGTTGCGGTGCGGGTCATCGGTTCTGATTCTGGCTGACATCGACTCGGCGTGTCGCTCAAAGCCCTCTGCGCGGGCGATCGGTTCGGCCGCCGCGGCCAGCGCATCGGGCTTCTCGATGCGGACCTCGGTGTAGACGCGGCGGAAGTGCCAGGGTCCCAGCGAGGACGCAAAGCGCGCCGCGCCGCCGGTCGGCAGGGTGTGGTTGGAGCCGGCGATGTAATCGCCGAACGCGGTCCCGGTCCCGATGAACACGCAGCCGGCGTGGGTGATCGAGTCGGCCAGAGTTTCGGCTTCGGGGCCGAGCAGCTCGAGGTGCTCGGGAGCGAACGCTTCCGCCAGCGCCAGCGCGTAGTCGAGGTCCGGCACGGTGACCAGGCGACAGACCGCCGGGGCGTCCGCAAGCTCTGGTTTCAAGCGGGCTTCCAGCGCGCCGGTCACCTGCGCTGAGGTGGACACGCCGACGACCAGGGTCCCGGGCCCGTGCTCGGCCTGCGCCAGCAGGTCCAGCGCGGCCGGTTCCAGCGCCTCGGTCCGATCGATGATCGCCAGCAGGTCGCTGGGACCGGCAAAGGAGTCGATCCCGACAACGCCTGAGAGCTGGCGCTTGGCCTCCTGCACGTAGAGGTTGCCGGGGCCGGCGATCACGTCGACGGCCGCGATGCTCTCGGTTCCGTGCGCGGCCGCGGCGACCGCCTGGGCGCCGCCCGTGGCATATACGGCGGAGGCCCCTGTCAGGCGCGCGGCCGCCAGCACCACCGGGTTGACCTGCCCGTCGGCTCCCGGAGGCGTCAGCACCGCTACGTCCCGCACACCGGCCGTGCGGGCGCTGACCACGCCCATCACCACGGTGCTGGGGTACGGCGCCCGCCCGCCCGGCACGTAAATGGCCGCCCGGTCCACCGGCACCTCGCGCAGCGTCACCTCGTGATCTCCGAAGTCGACGTTGCGGGCACGGCGCAGGCCGGCCTCAGCCACGCGGCCGACGTTTTTGATCGCCAGCTCCAGGCCGGCGCGCAGGTCGGAGCCCAGTCCGGCAAGCGCAGCGTCGAGCTCGGACTCCGGCACACGCAGAGCGGAACGTGGTCCGTCAAACCGGTTCGTGTACTCGAGCACCGCCGCGTCCCCGCCGGACCTGACCGCGGCGATGATCTCGGCGGTCGCGGACGCTACGTCGGAGCCGCCCGGTATCAGTGCACGGAGCTGAGCGGCCAAAGCGGCGGGCTCAAAGCCCGCCGAAGTCAGAACGTCAATGCTCACCGACGCGCTCCAGCAGCGCGTCAATGGCCCGCGCCTTCAGCCGGTCGGCCACCGGGTTCGCGATCAGTCGCGCCGTGGACACCGCGATCTCCTCCCGCACCACCAGGTTGTTCTCACGCAGCGTGGTCCCGGTCTGTGTCAGGTCGACTATCGCCTCAACCATGCCGGTCAGCGGCGCCAGCTCGACCGAGCCCTTGACCTCGACGATCTCCGCCTGGCGCCCCCGCGACTCCAGGTAGTTGGTCGCGATCCGGGGGTACTTGGTAGCGACGCGCACGACGCCGAGGCGCTTCAGCGCTTCCTGGGCCTTGTCCGGTCCCGCCTCTGAGGCGAGCACGATCACACAGCGCCCGTAGCCGAGGTCGACAAGCTCCCGCACGTCGCGCTCGGGCTGTTCCATCAGCACGTCCTTGCCGGTGATCCCGATGTCAGCCGCGCCCGACTCGACGTAGGTCGGTACGTCGGAGGGCCGCATCGTGATGATCCCGACGTCATCGAACAGCAGCTTGCGGTCGTTGGCGCGCACCTCCGCGGTATCGATGCCCACGCGCTGGAGCAGGTCCAGGGTCTCTGTCATCAGCGCCCCGCGGGGGACGGCGATCCGTAGCTCAGCCATCACGTTCCTCCCCCGCGACCGCGGTGTGCAACAGCTCCACGTTCAGCGCGAATCCGACGGCCGGCTCCGGACGACCGAACTGGGCGAGCAGCTCGTCATAGCGTCCGCCCGACCCGATCGGCTCGCCGATCGCGTCGTCATAGACCTGGAACAGCACGCCGGTGTAGTAGCCGAGGTTGCGCACCAGCCCGAAGTCGAAGATCACTCGCTCGGCCACGCGCGGGGGTAGCGCGTCGTAGACCTGGCGCAGGCCGCCCGCGGCGTCGGCCAGCCGCGGGTCGATGCCCGCCAACAGCTCCGGGCCGCCGCGCATGCGCGGAACGGAGATCAACAGCTCCGCGTCCTCGGGTGCGAGCCCGAGCCAGGAGAGCTGGCTCTCCACGCCCACGAAGTCACCGACGGACAGGTCCCGGAGGATCTCGCTGCGCCGCTCGGCGGCCACGCCGAGACGCTCCAGCAGCACCGGGTACAGCGTCGCGTCGCCGACACCGACCCGATAGCCGGTCAGCCCGGCGGCATCCAGCGCGTCACAGAGCACCGTGAGCGCCTCAACGGTGCCCTCCGGCGCCGGCGCGCCGATCAGCTCGACCCCGGCTTGGAGCACCTCCCGGGCATGGCCGCGGTGGCTGCCGACCGAGCGGTACGAGTGGGCCACGTAACAGAAGCGCAGCGGCCCCGGCGTGGCGGAGTAACGCGTCCCGACCAGGCGCGCGATCGGCACGGTCATGTCGCTGCGCAGGACAAGCACGTTGCCGCGCTCATCGAACATCCGGTAGGAGGCCGCGCCCGGTCCGGTGGCGGCATTGCTGTCGCGCTCGAACTCCAGCGCGGGCGTGTAGACCTCACCGTAGCCGGCAGCCTCGAAGGTGCCGCGCGTGCGGTCGGTCAGGGCGCGCAGCTCCCGCATTTCGTCGGGCAGCACGTCACGGGTGCCTGATGGAGTTCGCTCGGACATCGAGCGATAGGGAATCAGTCTTCGAGCTTTTCTGTGTCTTTGGCGTCCTCAACGCGCTCAATCCGCGCGCCGAGGTCCCGCAAACGCTCGTCGATCCGCTCATAACCACGGTCGATCTGGCGGATGTTGCCGATCTCAGTGATGCCGTCGGCGCACAGCGCGGCCATCAGCATCGCCATGCCGGCGCGGATGTCAGGCGACTCCACGCGCTGGCCGCGCAGCTTGCGTGAGCCGACGACGATCGCGCGATGGGGATCGCAGATGGTGATCGCGGCGCCCATAGACTGGAGCTTGTCCGCGAACACCAGGCGTGACTCAAACATCCACTCGTGGATCAGCACGCTGCCCTCAGACTGGGTCGCGAGCGCCAGCGCGATCGAGGTCAGATCGGCGGGGAATTTGGGCCAGGGACCGTCTTGGACCGTCGGCGTCTGGTTGCCGGCGTCATTCTGGACCTCGAGCTTCTGGCCGCCGGGAACGATCACGTCGTTGCCGCGGACCTCCGAGCGCAGGCCGAGCTTCTCAAACACGATCCGGATCATCCGCAGGTCGGCGGGCACCGTGTCCTTGACCGTCAGCTCGCCGCCGGTGACACCGGCCAGCGCCATGAAGCTGCCGATCTCGATGTGGTCGGGCGCGATGGTGTGGGTCACGCCGCGCAGCTCACCGGTGCCGTGCACCGTCATCACGTTGGAGCCGATCCCGTCGATCGGCGCACCCATGGCCACCAGCATCCGCGCCAGGTCCTGGACGTGCGGCTCGGACGCGGCGTTGCGGATCACAGTGGTGCCGCGCGTCAGGGCGGCCGCCATCAGCGCGTTCTCGGTTGCCATCACCGACGGCTCGTCCATCAGGAAGTCACAGGGCTTCAGGCCGAGCGTGGGCGCGGCGAAGTACATCTGGTCGCCGAACTCGACGTTCGCGCCCAACGCGCGGAACGCGTCCAAGTGCGGGTCCAGGCGCCGGCGGCCGATCACGTCGCCGCCGGGGGGCGGCAGCGTCGCTTGTCCGAACCGGGCCAGCAGCGGGCCAGCCAACAGGAAGGACGCGCGGATCCGGGAGGCGAGCGCGTGATCGAGCCGGGTGGACTCAACATCGGAGCAGTCGATCGCAACCGCGTCACGGGCGAGCCACTCCACGTTCGCGCCGAGCCCGACCAGCAGCTCCAGCATGTCCTTGACGTCGGAGATCGGCGGGATGTTGCGTAGCACCACTCGCTCGTCTGTGAGCAGGCATGCGGCGATGATCGGCAGGGCACCGTTCTTGTTGCCCGCTGCGGTGAGCGTGCCGGACAGCGGTACGCCGCCGTCGATTACAAACTTCTCCACTGGAGGTTTCCTCTGCTGTCCGAGTACCGGTCTGGTCGGGGCCAGATTACCTGCCGTGATCGGTCCAACGATTGCCATCGCGCCTCCATGCGCACTACGGGTCTTTTCTCTCGTGGCGGCCATAGTGCGTGATTCGCCTCTGTTTGCCTGGAACCTGCCTGAGCGGACCTTCGCTCGCCCCCGGAAGGCGGGATGATCGCAGTTACCGCCAGGTTGCGATGTGTCGCCGCGGCAAGCGGGATCGGGGGCTGGCGCCTGTGGTCTTTGTGGCGTTGCGAGCACGCGCCGGGACCATCTTGTGGCCCCCTGTAATAGGGTCCGCGAGCATGAACGCCATCCGCATCGTCGTACTAGACGGGGATCAGACGGGACAGGAGCTGCTGGAGCAGTCCTTGCGCGTTCTGGATCCCTCGCTGTTGAACCTGCCGGTTGAGCTCGAGCACTTCGACCTGAGCCTTGAGCATCGTCGCGCGACTGACAACGGGGTCGTCGATCAGGCGGCCAGCGCGATGCGCGCGGCCGGCCTGGGCCTGAAGGCGGCGACGATCACACCGGAAGGCTCGGGTGACGTCGGCTCCCCGAACCGGATCGTGCGTGAGGGCATCGGCGGCAAGGTGATCCTGCGGACCGGGCGCCGCCTGCCCGGCGTAGCGCCGATCGCGGGCGTACATCACCCGATCTGTGTCGTCCGCATGGCCGTTGACGACGCTTACGGCGCCAAGCAATGGCGTGAGGGCTCAGCGGGCGAAGCGGACGAAATCGCCTACCGCACCGAGAAGATCAGCCGCGGCACGTGCCGCGCGGTCGCCGAGTTCGCGTTCCGCACCGCCGCCACGCTTGACGGGCGCGTCTACGGCGGACCGAAGTGGACCGTCTCCCCCGTCTATGAGGGCATGTTGAAGGAGGAGATGGACGCGGCCGCGGCCCAGCACCCCGAGATCGAGTACCAGCCTGTGCTGATCGACGCCGCCTACGCCGGCCTGCTGTCGGGCGCAACCGACCGTCCGCTGGTGATCCCCGCGCTGAACCGCGACGGTGACTGCCTGTCAGATCTCGTGCTGCCGATGTTCGGCTCGATCGCCGGCGCCGAGTCGATCCTGCTCAGCTTCGACGAGAACTACAACGTCGATGTGGCCATGGCGGAGGCCCCGCACGGCACCGCGCCGACGCTCCAGGGCAAGGATCTGGCCAACCCCCTGGCGATGATCCTCGCCTGCGCCGCGGTCATGCACCACGCCGCCGACCGTCACGGCCCGGCGGCCGAGCGCGCATCGCGCGCGATCTATGAGTCAGCGCTGGAGTCCGTGGCGGCGGGAGTCAAGACCTTCGACCTGGGCGGCCACGCCGCCACCAGCGAGTTCACCAGCTCCGTGGTCGAGCGGATCCGCACGAAGCTCGAGGTGTGGTCCTCGCTCGGCTCGGGGTCCTAGATGAGTAGTTCCACGGCCATGTCAGAGAGCACATCCCGACCGCTGCCTGCCTCCGGCGTGCGCGGTCGTGGAGCTACGCGTCTAGCGCGGGGTTGCACGGAAAATTGCAGGAAAACGGCGTTTCTGTCCGACCCGGACCGTAGCTTGCACGAACACATGTTCCGTTCAACCGCACGCAACCTACTCAACTGGTGGCTCGATTTCAGCGAGGACATCCTCGGCGCCGACCTGGAGCCGATGGCCTATTACGCCGAAGACGAGCTTGACTACCACCTGGCCCACCCGCATCGCCGTGAGCTGTACACCGACCG
>JAFMRN010000406.1 GCA_017354065.1 Solirubrobacterales bacterium | reverse complement strand
GGCAGCCAGCTCAGCGTCGCGTAGTAGCCGAGTGACTGCAGGCCCATGAAGCCGCTGACCAGCCAGGCCACGCGGTCGCGCCACAGCGTTAGCCGTCCGCCCGTCTGCCGCGTCCGCTCGGAGCGCGCGAACGGCACCCAGCACAGGAACGCGGCCAGCGCCGCGAGACCCCAGAGCGCCAGCGTCGGCCGCCAGGCCAGGCCGGTCGCGCGTTGTAGCGGCACCGTCAGCCCCGAGGACAGCGCGGCGCCGACGAACAGCGAGACTGAGTAGAGCCCTGTCATCAGCCCCGCGCGGGTGTGGAAGTCGCGCTTGATCAGGCCCGGCAGCAGCACGTTCCCGACCGCGATTCCGGCGCCGATCACCGCCGTCCCGACGAACAGCGCTTCCAGGTCGGGGATCAGCCGCAGCGCGGCGCCCAGCGCGACCGCGAGCATCGTCACGCCCAGCAGGCGGGCCATGCCCAACCGCGCTATCAGCCGCGGCGCGAGCAGCGCAAAGGCGCCGAAGCAGACGACCGGCACGGTCGTGAGCACGCCCGCCAGGGCCGAGGAGATCCCGGTCTGGCGCTCAATCATCGCCAGCAGCGGTGAGATCGCGGCGATCGTGATCCGCAGGTTCAGCGCGACCAGGATCAGCGCCGCGCCCTTCAGTCTCTGCGTCGTCGTGCTCACGGCCAGCAGTGTGCACGGCCTGCGCAACACTGTCCTATATGGGTGGCTTGGAGATATTCCTCTGGGTCGTGCTGGCGGTCGGTATCGGGATCGGGCTGGCCGCGCTGTTCGGCTCCAGGGGGACCTGGGAGAAGTACCAGGAGCGTGCGACGCTGCTGGACTCGACAGGCCCGGAGCCCGACGCCGACAGCCCTCAAGCCGAAGCTGAGATCCGCCAGATGCTGGAGGCCTCGAACGCGCGCCGCGCCCGGCGTGGCGACGCCGAACTGGACGTGGAGCGCGAGCTGGCGCGGCTCCGCGCCCCGGATCCTGAGGTGGTCGAGGAGATCCGGGCGCTGGTGGAGATGCGCAACCGCCGCCTGGTGCGCCAGGGCGAGCCGCCGCTCGATGTTGAGGCGGAGGTCGCCAAGGAGCTGGCGAAGCTCTAATTCAGGAGCTCTGCCAAACCCTCGTTCAGCGGGCGCGTCTCAAACCCCAGCTCGCTGCGCGCCTTGGCATCGGAGGCCCAGTAGGTCACCCCGTCAAAGGCGGAGATCAGCTCCTTCAGGTTCGGCGGGAACCCGAGCAGCGGCCCGATCAGCGGACCGAGCGGCGCTGAGAGCTTGATCAGCGTTGTCGGCAGCGGGTAGCGCGGCACGTACTTACCTGCCAGACGCGCGGTCAGCTGGACCAGCTCCTTCATCGTCACGGTGTCCCCGGCCAGCACGTAGGACTCGCCGGTGCGGCCCTTGTCGTAGGCGGCGACGATCCCGCGCGCGACGTCGTCGACGTGGACCATGCAGAAGCCCGCGCTGGCGAACGGGATCAGCGGCGTCAGGCCCTTGCTGGCCTGGTCGATCGTGTTGCCGAGCTCGGAGTGGTCGCCGGGGCCGTAGACGCCGGCGGGCTGGACGATCACCACCGGCGCGCCGGCGGCTATCCGCTGTTCGGCGACCTGGTGGGCGCGGTACTTCGCCTCGTCGTAGACG
>JAFMRN010000405.1 GCA_017354065.1 Solirubrobacterales bacterium | reverse complement strand
CTCCTCGGCCAGCAGCGGGGCGCCCGCGGCCACCTGGCCGACCAGCGGCAGACCGGAGCCCAACGCCTCTCGCACCCCTTCACCGACCCGGGTCAGCAGCTCCAGGGCGCGCGGCTTGGTCGGATCGCGGCGCAGTAGCCCGAGCTTCTCCAGGTTCGCCAGGTGCGCGTGCACCGTCGAGGAGGACGCCAGGCCCACCGCCTTGCCGATATCACGCACCGTCGGCGGGTAGCCGTTCTCTTCGGCGTAGCTCTGGATGTAGTCGAATATCTCCTGCTGGCGCTTGGTCAGATCCATTTCACTTCAGCTCCTTTGCGGGGAGTACGTCGGGGCAGCTGACGAACACATGTTCGTAAGATACTCGCGCCGCGGACGGAACCCTCCCGAAGACCCGGAAACGCTCCAGGACCTGGACTCTCGCGCGTCTATACTGGCCGCCCGCCAGCGGCTGTGGCGGAATTGGTAGACGCGCAGCGTTGAGGTCGCTGTGAGCAATTAAACGCTCGTGGAGGTTCGAGTCCTCTCAGCCGCATCAAAGGAAGCCCCGCGTTCAGCGGGGCTTCGCCGTTTCCGGGCCGTCGTCGAGCAACGGCCCGAGGAAGCGCTCGAGGTGAGCTCCGTACTCCTCGGGATCGACGTTCCAGCTCTCGATATGACCGGCGTCGGGCACCGGCACGTAGGTCGCCTGCCCGCCGGCAGCAGCGACAAAGCGCGCGGACATGGAGGCGGGTACCAGCGTGTCCTCCTCGCCGTGGAAGACCAGCAGCGGCAGCTGGTACTCCTCCGCCCTGGAGAGCAGATCAAGCGCGGCCCAGTCGACCGGGATCTGCGCGCCGATCGCCCAGCGCAGCACCGGGCTCAGGAAGCGCACGTGCAACGCCCCGGCCTGGCTGGCGAGGATCCCGGCCCAGTCCAGCGCCGGCGCGTCAAAGACCAGCGCCGCGACCCGGTCGGCGACCGAGGATCGCGCCATGAACTGCCCGACGATCGCGGCGCCCATCGACTGTCCGAAGAGCACCAGCCGCTCCGCACCCTCAGCCAGCGCCCAGCGGCAGGCGGCGTCCAGGTCTTCCCACTCCTCCATCCCGAGCGTGATCCGCCCGGCCGGCGCCAGCGGCGCGCCGAAGTCGTTGCGGTAGGAGATCACCAGCACCGGGATCCCCAGCCGGCGCAGCGCGGACACCGCGCGCAGGCCGTCCTGGCGGGTCCCGTCAATCCCGTGCACGAAGATCACCCACTCCGAACCCGCGCCGGGAACCAGCCAGGCCGGTATCTCCCCGACAGGCGCGGAGTAGGACACCTCCTCAAACTCGATCCCGAGGGCGCTGGCGGGATCGCCGTCCCAGACCGCCGGGTCGATCGTCACGCGTACCAGAGCTTTGGGGTCGCCCTCCAGCGAGAGCACGCGCCGCGTGACCTGCTCGCCGTCATCGGACAGGACCTCGCCGAGCACGGCGTGGCCGCCATCCCAGTGCATCCCATACAGCCCGGGCCGCAACGTCGCCGGCGTGCGGGTGAGCCGCGCCCGGTCAGCGCCGATCAGGCTGGCCGCCACGTGGTCCACGACCAGCTCCTCGTGCGGCTTCAGCAATACACGCGCGAGCCGCCAGCTGGCCAGCACCGCTCCGCCGCCGGCGAGCGTGCC
>JAFMRN010000040.1 GCA_017354065.1 Solirubrobacterales bacterium | reverse complement strand
GTCGGTGAACGGCGGTATGGGCCTCCGGCCGGCGGCGCTCGGCGCGCCGGCCTTAGCGGCCAGGTCGGCGCTCATCGGCGGCCTACCAGTTGGGGATGATCTGCGCTGCGCTGGTCCAGCCCTTGCGCACGTTCAGATCGACGAACACGACCGCCGAGACGGCCGTGACGTAGATCGCCAGCAGCGGGGTCAGGATCACGGAGATCAGTGACGGCAGCACGATCAGCATCGTCAGCGAGTTGGTGACGAGCCCCGGCAGCACCACCAGGCTCACGACGAAGGACACCGCCGCGGCCAGTAGCGCGGGGATCAGGACGCGGAACAGCACGAACCACCAATGGCCCTGGATCAGCGACATCGACCAGCCCATGGCGCGGAACGGCCCGATCCGCTGGGTCATCACCGCGGGGACCGCCATCGACAGCGCGATACCCGCGTAGATGCCGGGGATCACGAACAGCACGAAGCCGATCCCGACCACGATCGTGACCATTATCGTCAACCCCAGCAGCGGCAGGAACCGCTCGACCGCGTAGCCGATCCCCTCGGTGAACTTCGCCGGCCTTCCGAGATGGCGGCCCAGCAGGATCCGGTACATCGCACCGGCCGAGATCAGCGAGAAGACCGCGGAGATCACGCTCCGCAGGTTGTTCACCCACAGCCAGGCGTTCGGTGAGGTGCCTTGGGGCACGTACAGCTTGCCGTCGATCAGCGTGGCGCCCGCCGGCAGCGTGATCGCGAGGATCGCGATCCCGATGATCGCCGCCGGCAGCGCACACGCCACGCAGACGGCGACCAGCGTGCCCAGGTCGGCTGCCGTCAGCCGCCAGGCGGCGCCGAGCGTTTCCCCGAGCTTCAGTGGCACCAAGCCGCCAGGCGGCGTCTGCTGTGATTGGAATCCGTCCCCCACCGCCATGTGGAGCGGAACTTAGCCGGTTCCGGGCTGAGGCGTCAAACACTTGAGCGGATCAGATCCCGTAGGACTTGCCGATCACGTCAAGCATGATCTCGTCGGTGCCCGCACCGATCCGGTTCAGGCGCATGTCACGCCACACGCGCTCGATCCCGACCTCGGTCATGTAGCCGGCGCCGCCGTGTATCTGAATGCACTCATCCGCGACCTCACAGGCGATCCGTGCGCAGTAGACCTTCGCGATCGAGATCTCGCGCACCGGGTACTCCTTGTTCTGGAAGCGCCAGGCGGTCGTGTAGGTGAGCGCCTTGGCGGTCTCGATCTTGGTGGCCATCTCCGCGAACTTGTGGCGGATCACCTGGAAGTTCCCGATCGGCCGGCCAAAGGCCTTGCGCTCCTTGGCGTACTCCAGCGTCTTGTCGAAGGCCAGCTGCGCGGCGGCGATCGCGCCCGCGCACATGATCAGGCGCTCGCCCTGGAGCTCCCACATGATGTGGTAGAAGCCCTTGCCGACCTGGCCGAGTACAGCGCTCGCGGGAACACGTACATCCTGGAAGGCCAGCAGCGCCGTGTCGGAAGCGCGCATCCCGAGCTTGTCGAGGTGCTCTTCCTTGATCACGCCGGGGGCGTCCATCGGGACCAGGAATAGCGTCACGCCGTCATAGCCGGCGTCCGGGTCGGTCTTGGTCACAAGCACGATCACGTCGGCGCGGTGGCCGTTGGTGATGAACGTCTTGGAGCCGTTGATCACGTACTCGTCGGTGGCCGCGTCGTAAGTGGCGCGGGTCTTGATCCCGGCCACGTCGGAGCCGGCGTCCGGCTCGGTGATCCCGATCGACAGGATCTTCTCGCCGTTGATCGCGGGCTCGACCCATTCGCGCTTCTGCTCCTCGGTGCCGAAGGCGAGGATCGGCGGCATCGCCATATCCGTGTGGACGGCGACGCCCATCACCATGCCGCCGCACTCTGAGCGGGCCAGCTCCTCCGACAGGACCAGGGACGTGTAGTAGTCGCCGCCCTGACCGCCGTACTCGGTCGGCTTGTCGAGGCCCAGGAAACCGAGCTCACCCATCCGCCTGAAGACCCAGTCCGGGAACGTGGTCTGCTCCCACTCCTCGGCGTGGGGGCGCAGCTCCTTCTCAACGAACCGGCGGATCGACTCACGCAGCTGATCGTGCTCGTCAGTGAAGATGAAGTGCTTGCGGTTCGCGTCGTGATCGGGCTTCAGGACCGTTTCGGTCGCCATAGGACTCTCCTCCAGAGGATGGTTGTCCCGCTTGTTTTAGCGGGACAGAGACGTGTCTACGCGTTGGTAAGTGGAGAGTAGTACTTTCTACTTTCGATGTCCTACGAGACGCTTCTCTACGAGGTCGCCGGGGGCGTGGCGACCATCTCCCTGAACCAGCCGGATACCCGCAACGCCCTGTCCGCCGAGTTGCTTGCTGAGCTCGAGTCCGCGCTGCTTGCGGCGCAGTCCTCTGATGAGGTGCGGACGGTTGTTCTGGCCACCACCCATGAGCGGGTCTTCTCCAGCGGGGCGAACCTCGGTGCCTTCGGAGCCGACGCCTCGACGATCGACAAGCATCAGGGCACGGAGCTGCTGCCGCGGATCTTCCGGTTGTTAGGCGAGCTTGGCAAGCCTTCTTTGACCGCGGCTTCCGGGCACGTGTTGGCAGGAGCGTTGGGGCTGGCCTTGTCGACCGATCTGATCATCGCCTCCTCAGACGCGCGTTTTGGGTTGCCGGAGATCGGGATCGGCACATTCCCGTTCATGGTCACCGCGCTGCTTCAGCGCAACATCGGCCGGCGCAAGGCCAACGAGCTGCTGTACCTGGGTGAGCAGATCTCGGCGGAGGAGGCGGAGCGGATCGGATTGATCAACAAGGTGGTCCCGAGCTCCGAGTTCTCCGACGCTGTGAACGACTGGGCGGGGAAGCTCGCTTCAAGGTCGCCGCTGATCATGGGCCTCGGCAAGGACGCGGTCTGGCGCCAGCAGGACATGGGCTTGGTTGATGCGCTGGACTTCATGCGCTCACAGCTGTCCCTGGCACTGAGCTCCGAGGACATCGTGGAGGGCGTCACCGCGTTCTTTGAAAAGCGTGATCCGGTCTGGAAGGGGCGTTGAGCATGGCTGTGGAGACGGAGGGAAGTCTGCTGCGTTCACTGGTTCAGGACCTTGAGGAGCGGCGGGCTAAGGCCGCCTTGGGTGGCGGCCAAGAAAAGATCGAGAAACAGCACGCCGCCGACAAGCTGACCGCGCGCGAGCGGTTGGAGCTGCTGATCGACGACGGCACGTGGACGGAGTTCGGGATCAACGCCCGGCCACACACCTTCGCGGTGTCGATGGCGGGCAAGGAGGCGCCAGCTGACGGCGTGATCACCGGGTACGGCCGGGTCGACGGACGGCTCGTCGCGGTCGCCGCCTACGACTTCACGGTGATGGCCGGCTCGATGGGCATGTCGGGCGAGGTCAAGGTCACGCGCCTGCGTCAGATGGCGTTGACCAAGCGGATCCCGTTCATCTGGCTGCTGGACTCGGCGGGTGCCCGGGTTCAGGAGGCCGTTGGTTCCTTGTTCGCGGAGACCGGGTTCCTGTTCCGGGACGAGGTTGTGGCTTCCGGAGTGATCCCCCAGATCGCCGCTGTGATGGGCCCGTGTGCGGCGGGTACCGCCTACATCCCCGGCCTGGCTGACTTTGTGCCGATGGTGCGCGGACGCGGGTCGATGTCGCTGGCCGGGCCGCACCTGGTCCGGGCCGCGGTCGGGGAGGACGTTTCCGCCGAGGAGCTGGGGGGTTCCGATGTGCACACGCGGCGCAGCGGGGTCGCCGACCTTGAGGTCGACTCCGACGAGGAGTGCATCGCCGCGATCCGCGTGTACCTGAGCTTCATGCCGTCGTCATGTGATGAGCCGCCGCCGGTGCAGTTGGCCTCAGATCCGGTGGAGCGTGCCGATGATGAGCTGCTCGATGTGCTGCCGCCGTCAAACAGGCAGTCCTATGACATGTACGACGTGATCGAGCGGATCGTCGATGACGGGGCCTACTTCGACATGAAGCCGAGCTTTGCGACCACGCTGATCACGTGCTTTGGGCGCTTCGGCGGCCGGCCCGCCGGGATCGTCGCCTCGCAACCGCGCGTGCTGGGCGGGATCCTGGACAACGATTCCGCCGACAAGGCGGCGCGGTTCATCAATCTCTGCAACGCGTTTGGTCTGCCGCTGGTGTACCTGGTCGACGTTCCCGGGTTCATGGTCGGCACTTCCGTTGAGGCGGAGGGGATCATCCGCCACGGGGCGAAGATGCTGTACGCAACGGCGTCGGCCACCGTCCCGAAGATCACGGTGATCACACGCAAGGCATACGGGGCCGGCTATTACGTGATGTGCGGCAAGGCCTATGACCCCGATCTGATCGTGGCCTGGCCGACTGCTGAGATCAGCGTGATGGGCGCCGAGGGCGCTGTGGAGATCGTGTTCAGGAAGGTCGTCGAGTCGGCCGAGGATCCGGCCGCGACGCGGCAGGGGTTGATCGACGAGATCAACAAGACGATCGACGTCTACGTCGCGGCCGGCAACGGCATGATCGACGACGTGATCGACCCGCGGGAGACGCGCGCGGTGATCGCGCGTGCGCTGGAGCTGAACGCGGGGAAGAAGGTCGAACGGCCGTGGAAACGGAACGGAGTGGTGCCTGTATGAGCGTCGAGGATCCGGTAGTTCTGACCTGCGCGATCTCAGGGGCTTTGGCCAACCGCGCGCAGTGCGCGGCGATCCCCTACACCCCAGCGGAGTACGCGGCTGAGGCGCGCCGTGTGGTCGATGAAGGTTGCGTGCACATCCATATCCACGCGCGCAAGCCCACCGGTGAGCCCTCAGTGGACGTGGAGGATTTTGTTGCGATCCGCTCCGCAATCGTGGATGAGATCGGCGACGCGGCGATCATCAACTTCTCCACCGGCACGGTGGGGGTCGATGTGGCGACACGGGTCCGGTATTTGGAGGCCGGGCTGCCTGAGGTCGCGGCCCTGAACATGGGCTCGATGAACTACGCGAAGTACTCGCGGTCACGACGCGATTTCGTGTTCAAGTTCGTGTTCCAGAACCCGTGGGATGAGATCATCGAGCTGCTGGAGGCGATGCGGCGCCTGCAGATCAAGCCCGAGCATGAGTGCTTTGACACCGGGCATGTCGCGGCCTTGGGGCCGCTGGTCGAGATGGGCGTGCTGGAGGGGCCGCTGCACGCCGACTTCATCATGGGCGTGCTAGGCGGGATTCCGCCGACCCCGCTGAACCTCGACGCGATGGCGCGGAACTACTTCGAGATTCCGGGCGCGCGGCACTGGGGCGTGATCGGGATCGGCCGGGTGCAATGGCAGATGATCTCGGCCGCGCTGGTGTTGGGCGGTTCGATCCGGGCCGGGGTGGAGGACAACTTCTACCTGCCCGACGGAAGCGTCGCGCGTTCCAACGGCGACCTGATCGGTAAGGCAGCGCAGATGGCGCGCGATTCCGGGCGACGTTTGGCGTCGGTCAGCGAGGCGCGGGAGTTACTCGGAGTGCGGAGGCCGTGAGCGGGGCTACCGAGCCCAAAGCCGGTAGCCCCGGCCACCTGCTGAAGATCTCGGAGCTGGCCGAACGCTCCGGCGTATCTGCCGCGACGATCAAGTACTACCTGCGTGAAGGGGTGCTTGGCCCCGAGGACGGCGTGATCCGCACCGCTCCGAACATGGCCTGGTACCCGCCGGAGTTCGTCGAGCGCGTGCAGCTCGTGAAGCGGCTCCAGGAGGAGCGCTTCATGCCCCTGCGGGTGATCCGCGAGCTGATCTCCGACGATCCCTCCCAGGCCGCGAAGCTGATTGAGCTCGAGGACCGGATCCTGGCGCGCGCGACCGAGGCGGGGGAGTCCCGCCGGGTCTCACGCAAGCACGTGCGCGAAACCTACGACCTGCCCGATGTCGTACTGGAGCGGCTCGAGGAGATCGGCGTGCTGTCACCCAACAAGCGCGGCTATGACCATGACGACATAGCGATCATTGAGGCGATCTCGCGGTTCCGCGCCGGCGGTTATGAGCAGACGCTCGGTTTCACCGTGTATGACACGTTGCGCTATCGCGAGGCGCTGGCGCCGCTGGTCCAGGATGAGGTCAACGTGTTGATGGCGCGCCTAGCCGCGCAGGTGGAGCTGGATCGCGCCGTGGAGATCGTCGAGTCCGGCGTGGATCCGCTGCGCGACCTGCTCGGTGCGATGCACTCCAAGATGCTGATCTCCGAGCTGCGCAGACGACGGTAGAGTGGCTTTCGATGCGCCGCCCGATCCTGATCGCGTCGGCTGCGCTGCTTCTGGCCGGGTGCGGCACTCCCGCCAGGACGGTCACGGCTCCGGCTGCTGCGCTTCCGGGCACGAGTTCGGGGACCGTTCCGACCAGGACAAGCAGCGCTACGGCTCCGGGGGTAGGCGGTTCTCGCGTACCCGGAGCCGGGACCACAGCGCATCCGCCGCCGCGCGTCGGCACAGGACCGATCCGCGCCACCACACCCGGTCAGGAGCCGCGGCCACGGCCCGGGCCGACCAAACCACCGACCATGACCTTCCCGACCGTGCCGCCCGGGGGCGGGACGATGACCCGGATGACCCCCTAGGGCCCGCTCATACCTAAACGAGCAGGTCCTCCTCCGGGCGGGCGTCCCGCGGCAACAACGGGCTGACGGCCAGGCCGATCACCAGCGCTCCTGCCGCCCACCAGACCGCCTGGGAGAGGGCGGGGTGGAAGCCCTGGGCGCTGAAGAAGACGGTGCCGAGCACGGCTACGCCCAGCGCGGCGCCGAACTGCTGGATCGCGTTCAGCGTGCCGGAGGCCGAGCCCAGCTCCGTGTCCCTGACCGCGGCCAGGATCGTGTTGAAGGCACAGACCACAAAGAAGCCCATGCCAAGTCCCTCGGTCAGCAGCGGGCCGGCAAACCCCCAGGTCGAGATCTGCCCATGGCTGGCGCGGGCGATCAGCGCCAGCGCGACGTAGCCGGCGATCGTGACCAGCGAGCCGATCTGGAGCAGCACCCGCCCGCCGTACCTCTGCATCAGCCCGGCCGCCAGCGGCGCCGTGACCGCGGTGCCGAGCGGGAACGGGAGGATCGTCAGACCGGCGTGAATCGCGGAGAAGCGCTGACCGATCTGCAGGAACAGCGTCAGCGCCAGCTGGGAGCCGACCATCGCCCCGAAGTAGAGCATCAGGATCAGCGTGCCGGCGCTGTAGCCACGGTGGCTGAAGATCGCCGGTTCGATCAGCGGGTCCTTGCGCCGGGTGATCCAAGCGGCGAAGCCAACGAACAGCAACGCGCCCGCCGCGATTGAGATATACGTCCAGACCGGCCAGCCCAGCTGGCGGCCCTGGATCAGGGGGTAGATGACCGCCGCTGAGGCGAGGGTCGCGATCAGCGCACCTTGTAGGTCGAGGGTTTTTGCATGGCAATCTTGTGTCTTGGGAAGGAGCCGGGCCGCCGCGATACCACCGATCAGGCCGATCGGCACGTTGACCAGGAACACCGGCCGCCATGCGTCGCCGAGGATGTGCGCGGACACAAGGCCGCCGCCGAGGATCGGCCCGATCATCGCCGCGGTACCCATCACCGGTCCGAAGAAGCCGAACACCTTTGGGAGTTCCTCCGCCGGGAAGCTGGTTCGGATCAGGCCAAAGCCCTGGGGGATCAGCAGGGCGCCCGCGAAGCCCTGGAGCAGCCGGGCGATGATCAGCACGCTGCTGTCAGGTGCGACGCCGCAGACCGCGGACGCGAGCGTGAACCCGGTGATCCCGGTCAGGAACATTTTCCGCCGTCCAGCTATGTCGCCCAGGCGGCCGCCGACAAGCAGGCCGACGGCGAGCGCCAGCGGATAACCGCTGATGATCCACTGCAGCCCGGTGGCGGACGTGCCGAGCGTGTTGTGGATGTTCGGCGCGGCCACGTTGACGACCGTCCCGTCAAGCAGGTCCATGCACTCGGCCGTGAGGACCAGGGCGAGGATCAGCCAGCGCTTGGCGTGGCCGGTGTTTGTGACTGCGGTGGTCATGTTCTCTCCCGTAGTGGAACAGCGTTTGCGAACAATGTTCACGAACAATGTTCTAGAACGTTGTCCGGAATGTCAAGTACGCTTTTTGCGTGCCTTCACCACCACGCCTCGAGACAGCGCGGGAGCGCCCGGCGCGACGTCGCGCTCTGACCGTCGACGCGATAGTTGACGCGGCTTTGGGGATCGTCGACGCGGAGGGGTTGGACGCGTTGACGATGCGATCGGTCGCGGCCGCGCTGGGCACGGGTGCGGCCTCCTTGTACGCCTACGTGGAGTCCAAGGAGCGGCTGGTTGAGCTCGTGGTCGAGCGCGTGATCGGTGAGATGGGGTTTGAGGGTGAGCCGGACCCCGGGCGCTGGATGGAGCAGCTCAAGGAGATGGCGCGCGGCATGCGCCAGGTGTGGGCCCGGCACGGCGATCTGGCGCGCGCCTCCTTCGGGCGGATCCCGGTCGGCGAGAACGCGCTGGCCGGCAGCGAGTGGATGATCGGCGTGTTGCGCGCGGGCGGGCTTCCGGACCGGGTCGTCGGGTTCGCCTGTGATCTGTTGCCGCTCTACATCACCGCGGTCGCTTATGAGGACAGCCTGATGGCCGCGGGCGACCACTCTTACGAGGATGTCCTCGCCTTCATCGCGGAGCTGCGCGAGTATCTGGCGGCCCAGGGCGAGCGTTATCCGGCGGTTGCGGCCATGGCGGGCGCGCTGACCGCGGGTGACCACAACTCGCGCTTCGAGTTCGGCCTGGACGTGATCCTGCGCGGGCTGGCGTCCTACCAGTAGACGTCGTGGTGCTCCATGACGCCGTACCCGTTTGCGAGGGTGTGGCCGTTGACTTGGCCGTGGAATGTCCCGAACGGCTGGCGGTAGCGGGACCTGATCAGTAGGCGGTTCTCGGTTTGTGCGCGTTCGGCCTGAGCTTCGAACCGGAGGTCTCCCACATTGGTGAGATCCGGGCTGAAGGGTGGCGGGGGAAGCTCCTGGGGCGTTTGGTCGACCCACAGCGTGTTCTCACGCGGGTGGATGTTCTCGGTGAGGTTCCAGGCGAGCTGGCGGCCGTTTGTGTCCTGGCCGACTCCCGCTGACCAGCGCCAGGTGGTGTGCCGATCGTGGTAGCCCGCCGAGTCGTCGACTATCGCCCTGGCTTGGAACTCGGCCGGGTCGCCGGCTTGGGACATGATCCGGCCCCGCGCAGCGATTCCACCCTGCTTGTGCGTCCATGTGTCGCCGGTGATCACCTCTATGCCGTTGGTCTCGTCGAGGGTGATGTCGATTTGAAGTCGTGTGTCAGCGATCAGCACGCGCCCCGGCTTCAGGTAGGCGCGCCGGCCCTGGATGAGCTGGGTGCCGTCCCATAGCGCGTAGAAGCTCGTGCGGAACGGGCCGACGCGGACGTTCGCGGCGGCGAGCAGCAGGTTCGGCCCCCCGAAGATGCCGACGTAGCGCCAGGCCTTCAGCGGGTTCAGGCCCTTGCGTGGGCGCATGGTGTTCGGCGGGAAGTTGCCCAGGCCCGGTGGGCGTGGATCGCCGAAGGTTCCGCGATATGTCACAGGTTTGTGACGGTTTCTGCGGGGCGGGGCATGGTTCGTCATTGTGGCTGTATGGCGCTGAGCGAACTTTGTGAATCCGCATCCGACATCCGGATCAAAACTCACAAAGTTCGCGTCGGGCGCGTTGCGGGCCGTCAGTTCGGCCGGATAACGAGGGCCCAGCTCCGTGAGCTTGGTGTGAGCGCGGCCACCATCGCGCGCTGGACAGGCGACGGGTACCTGATCCCTGTACTACCCCACGTGTTCGCGGTCGGCGCCGCGGTCCGCACCGAGGATACCCGGCTGTGGGAGCTGGTCCTCTACGCCGGGCCTGGCGCGTGCGTCAGTCACGGGACCGCCGCGTTTCGGCGTGGCTGGCTTTGGTACCCCGTTTCGGCTACGCACATCAGTACTCCCAGGCAGATCACCCGCCAAATCCCGGGCGTTCAGTTCCACTCCCGCCGCACGCTCGAACGCCACGACGTAAACGGCATCCCGTGCACCGGCGTCACCCAAACCGCACTGGACCTGGCCGCGACCGAGGACCTCAGGCTCGTCCGCAAGGCCCTGGCAACGATGGACTACCAGCGCGTGCTCGACGAACGCGAGCTCAGAGCCGCGTGCGGCCGCGGCCGCGCCGGCAGCGCCAAGCTGCTCAGCGCCCTGAACGCGCACATGCCCCAACTTGCGCTCACGCGCAGTGAGGTCGAGGACCTGTTCCTAACGACCGTGTGTGAGCAGCACGGGGTCCCGCGCCCGGACGGGGTCAACGCGATAATCCACGGGGAGCGGCCCGACTTCTACTGGCGCGAATCCAACCTCGTGGTCGAGGTCGACGGCCAGGGCAATCACGGCACCCGGGCCCAACGCCGGCGCGACCGCGACAGCGAAGCCAAGCTGCGAAGGCACGGCATAGCCGTTCTCCGGTTTGACGCCGAGCAGGTGAAGTTCGCTCCCGCTCAGGTAGCGGCTGATCTTCTGGGCCGAATACTCGGGACCGGTATGCTCGGCTGACTGACCAGTCAATCGGCGTCCGCGCGCCATACCCCCGGAAAGCGAGGTCAGGTGGGCGACATTATCCGCGCTGCAGCGGTGCAGCTCAACTCGACGGAGGACACGCAGGCCAACCTGGCGGCTGCCGACAAGCTGGTGCGCGAGGCAGCGGGCCGCGGCGCCGAACTGGTACTGCTGCCCGAGAAGTGGTCGGTGCTGGGACGCGCCGACGTGATGCACGCAGAAGCGCAGACCCTCACCGGGCCAGCCTCTAAGTGGGCCGCTGAAACCGCCGCGGAACTGGGCATCGACCTGATCGCGGGCTCGATAGTGGAGCGCCGCGAAGGACAGGACCGGACCGCGAACACGAGCGTCCACTATGACCCCAACGGCAACGCCCGGGCCACATACCGGAAGCTGCACATGTTTGACACCGAGATCGATGGTGTGCGCTACGCCGAGTCCGAGCGTGAACAGCCGGGGGACCGCGTGGTTCGCTCCGAGCTCAAGGGCGGCGCCGGTGTCGGGCTGAGCATCTGTTATGACCTGCGCTTCCCGGAGCTGTACCGCGTAAACGCCGGGGTCGAGGTGATCGTCGTGCCCTCCGCCTTCACGCTGGCGACCACGCGGGATCACTGGGAGGTGCTGCTGCGGGCGCGCGCGGTCGAGAACCAGGCATTCGTGATCGCGGCCAATCAGGTCGGCAGTTATCCGCCCGGCAACCGCTCCGGCGGGCGTTCGATGATCGTCGACCCCTGGGGCGTGGTGCTGGCCACCGCTCCGGACAAACCAAGCACTGTGATCGCTGATCTCGACCTGGAACAGCTGGCCGGCGTACGTGGCCGGCTCCCTGCGCTAACGCATGCGCGTCCCGAGGTCTATCGCTGAATGGCCACCACGACGGATAAGCGGCGGGTGATCCTCGACGCCGCCGTGCGCGTGTTCGCTGGACAGGGGTTCCATACCTGTCGCGTGTCAGATATCGCTGATGAGGCAGGGGTCGCCTATGGCCTCGTGTACCACTACTTCAGCTCAAAGGAGCAGATCCTCGACACGCTGTTTCTCGAGCGCTGGGACGTGATGCTCGCGGCGATCGCGGAGGCGGACGCCTCCGAGCGATCCCCGCGGGACAAGCTCGCGGCGATCGCGTCATTCATCGTGGACTCCTACGCCAAGGATCCCGACCTGATGAAGGTGATCATCGTCGAGGTCACGCGCGCTGCGAACACGTTCGGGCGCACGCACATCGAGAAGATCAAGCAGGCCTATGACCGCATTGCCGTGATCGTCCATGACGGCCAGCAGGCCGGCGCGTTTCGCGCCGGTGTCGACGCAACGCTCGCCGCGCAGGCGTTTTACGGACTTGTGGAGCAGGTGTTGACCAGGTGGATTTTCGGCGGCGTGCCAGTGGCGCAGGCGGACCTCAGCCACGCAAAACGCGAGATCGTGGAGATCATCTGCGGCGGCCTGGACGTGTAACCGCGTGCTAACAGGCCTGCACATCTGATTGAATCAACGGTGTGAGCGAAAGCCCGCTGCTCAAGAGAGCAATCTGGACAGCGATGTTTGTGGCCATTCGCACGGGTGTGAACGTCGCGAGCGTGCGCCTCGC
>JAFMRN010000404.1 GCA_017354065.1 Solirubrobacterales bacterium | reverse complement strand
GTCTGTGTTGTGATTGCGCACCGTTTGTCGACTGTGCGGTCTGCTGATCGGATTGTTGTGTTGTCTTCAGGGCGTGTGGTTGAGGTTGGGTCGCATAGTGAGTTGTTGAGGTTGGGTGGGGAGTACGCCCGGTTACACGCCCTCCAACAGCGCTGACTGCCGGCGCCGGAACTCAAAGTCCGGCGCCGGGCAAGTTACTACAGACGCCGCTTGAGGTGCACCTTGGCCTGCTCCGCGCCCTTCTTGCTCTCCGCCTGAGCGCGGCGGAAGAAGTCCGCCAGCTCATGGTCGCCTTCACGCTCGGCGTCCTGGGCGTAGACCTGCATCCGCAGCGTGTTGGACATGCACTGCTCCGCGAACCACAGCAGGTTGTAGTCCTTGTCGGGCGTGCCGGTGATGTCGCCGGTCTCACGGGTGTGCTCGCCCTGAACGGCGGCCGTGGCGGCCTCTTGCAGCTTGGATGCGGCACTGCCGAGTGTGGATTCCATGATTGGTCCTTTCGGTCGGTTCACGCGTTTGCTACCCGCCGTGGCCCCGGCGCTAATCGGAGCGCCGTGACTTCTGAGAGGTGTAGAACCTCGTCTGATGAGCACTTTCCCGCACACGCGCGTGGCCTCCACCATGCAGGCCCAGCCGCTGCTGCTCGGCCACCTGGTCAGGCACGCGACAACAGTTCACAACAACAGCGAGGTAGTGACCTGGACCGGCGAGAGCTCGCGCCGGACGAGCTTCGCGGAGCTGGGGGTGACCGCGGCGCGACTGGCCCACGCGCTCACAGAGCTCGGGATCGAGCGGGGCGACCGCGTCGGGACCTTCATGTGGAACAACGCCGAGCACATGACCGCGTATCTGGCGATCCCGTCGATGGGCGCGGTGCTGCACGCCTGGAACGTGCGCCTGTTCGCCGAGCAGCTCACCTACGTGGCCAACCACGGCGGCGCCAGCGTGCTGATCGCCGACGCCAGCCTGCTGGGCCTGCTGCGGCCACTGCTGGGCGACCTGACCCAGCTGCGCCACCTAATCGTCACCGGCCCCGTGGACCAGGAGACAAAGGACGCCGCCGCTCAGCTTGAGGGGGTGCACAGCTGGGAGGACCTGCTGGCCGGTCGGCCCGAGCGCTACGACTGGCCCGAGGACCTCGACGAGAACGATGCGGCAGGCCTCTGTTACACGTCCGGCACCACCGGGAACCCCAAGGGCGTCGCCTACTCGCACCGCAGCAACTACCTGCACTCGCTGGCGGCCGCGGGCACGCTAGGGATCTCCAACACCGACCGCGCGCTGGTGGTCGTTCCGCTGTTCCACGCCAACGCCTGGGGCCTGCCCTACACCGCGCTGTTCACCGGCGCGAGCGTGCTGATGCCGGACCGCTTCCTCCAGGGCGACCACCTGGCTGCCTTCTCGGCCCAGGAGCACGCCACCTACGGAGCCGGCGTGCCGACGATCTGGACCGACCTGCTGCGCTCCCTGGATCAGGGCAAGGCCAAGCTGCCCGACATGCGGACCCTACTGGTCGGCGGCTCGGCCGCCCCGCCCGCGCTGATCCGCGGCTACTGGGAGCGCCACGGCATCGACATCCTGCACGCCTGGGGCATGACCGAGACCTCACCGCTGGCCTCGGTGGCGCACCCGCCGCCCGGCCTGAGCCGGGACGA
>JAFMRN010000403.1 GCA_017354065.1 Solirubrobacterales bacterium | reverse complement strand
TTGCGCAGCGTATATGGATTCATCGCGCCGCCCCGGACGGTGGGGTCATGAGCAATAACTATGCACTCCACACCCGAGATGACCCCGATACCCGTCAGGATGCTGGCGCCCACCGTGAACTCCGTGCCCCAAGCGGCGAGGGCGGATAGCTCGAGGAATGGCGTGTCACGGTCGAGCAGCAGCTCCAAGCGCTCACGCGCGGTCAGTCGACCCCGATCGTGATGACGCTTCAGGTACTTCGCGCCGCCGCCCTGTCGTACCAGCTCGAGCTGCTCGCTCAACCCAGCGAGCGCCGCCAGCTGAGCTTCACTGTTGCGGCGATACGTCTCGCTGCCGGTGTCCACAGAAGAGGACAAAGTGGGCACTAGGACTGTTCCTCTCCGGTCACCTCACTGCAGACGGTCGTCTCATTGCAGAGAAGTCCAATTGGCAACTATCAATGAAAGGCTAGTCCTCGCTGCCGGCACCTGGCTCATCCTATATGAGGAAATCAGGGGTGATACTGGGTCGCGGGACCTATGCAGCGCGCGCCGACGGTGAATGATTCCTTTTGGCTGCCTGATGGAAAGCGGCCCGAGGAAGGGACGAGTCCGCATGAGCATCGAGATCGACGACCTGGGCGGCGGCATATGGCGGCTGCGGCTCAACCGGCCAGAACGGCGCAACGCCTGGTCGGCCGACTGCGGTGAGGAGATGACAAGCGCCCTGCTCCGCATCGAGGCCGACCCGCGTGTTCGCTGTGCCGTGTTGACCGGCGCCGGTGACGTGTTCTGCTCAGGGGTCGACCTGCGCGCCGGCTTCGAGCGTGGCCCGGACGGCACGCCGAACCTCCAGGGCATGCACCGGCGATACTTCGTGCCCACGATCCTCGGCATCCGCAACCTGTCGAAGCCGGTGATCGGCGCGGTGAACGGGCCGGCGATCGGCTTCGGCGCGAGCCTGGCGCTGGCGCCGGACTTCACGGTCATGGCCGAGTCCGCCACCCTCGTCTACGGCTTTGTGAAGCTCGGGCTGTGCCCGGACAGCGGGAGCACCGCCGCGTTGCCAGCTCGCGCGGGCCGGCAGCGCGCCATGGCGGCGGCCATGCTGGGTGATCCGATCAGCGCGGCCAAGGCGGTCGAATGGGGGCTGGTCCACGCGGCCGTGCCGGACAGCGATCTGACGACCGAGGTGGAGGAACTGGCCGCGCGCCTCGCCAAGGGGCCGACGAGGGCGTACGCGGCGATCAAGCGGGCGTTCAACGCGCAGGAGCGGCCCGCGCTGGCCGAACAACTGGAGGTGGAGGGCGAGTTCGTGCAGTCACTCGCGGGGACCCGCGACTTCGCGGAAGGACTCGCCGCGTTCGTACAGCGACGCGCGCCGGCGTTCGTGGGGGCGTGATGGAACGGACCGACAGCCAGATGCGGATCGACGGCAATGTGGGCGGCGCGGGTGTGAGCGAGGGCGATACAGGTATCGCCGGGATCGCGCGGCAGGTAGCGCTGGCCCAGGAGGCCGGACTTGACGGTGTGTGGTCCACGGAGATCAGCCGAGACCCGTTTCTGCCGCTGGTACTCGCCGCGCAGTGCTCACCGCGGCTGGAGATCGGGACCGCCGTGGCGGTGGCCTTCGCGCGCAACCCGATGACGATCGCGGTGCTGGCGAACGACCTGCAGACCTACAGCG
>JAFMRN010000039.1 GCA_017354065.1 Solirubrobacterales bacterium | reverse complement strand
CGGCCGGGGATTCCTTCGAGGCCGATGGTCCAGTGGGAGGATCCGAGTCGGTCATCCAGGACTTCCCGCAACGCCGAAAGCGGGATCTCGCTCAGCACGGCTCAGATCCGCTTGGCGAGCCGCTTGGCGAGCCGTAGCGGTTTGGTCACCCGCCAGCTTGGGGAGGCCATCAAGGCGACGAGCTGTCCCCTGGTGTCGATCAGCTCGGCCCTTGTTTGACGGGCATCCTCACGGGCATGCTCGGCGGCAGCGTGTTCATCCCGGATCTGGCGCTGCGCGTCGCTTACGGCCAGCTGCAGCTCAGGCAGCGTGGCGGCGCGGGCCTCGGCATCCAGCAACGCTTGGCGCAGCGTCTCGAGCTCGTTGATCTGCGCTGTCAGCGACTCAAGTTTGGCGTTGTGCTCAGCCTTTAGGTCTGCGACCTGGCGCTGCACCGTATGGCCCAGCTCGCCGACGCGACTCGCCTCGAGGTGGCGGGTCCAGCGGTCCATAAATGCGGGTTGGCTGAAGCCTTCGATCACCTGGCGCAGTGCCGGGGACCGCTCAAGCGTCTGAACTGGTGTGAGGATGCCAAGGCCGTGGAAGCCGGGGATCCAGGTCTGGTTCCACTGCACCGCGCTGGAAGCCAGATAGTCCTCGATCCCGGTGCGCACGCCGTTACGTGGCGTGTCGTGGTCCACTGCGTGGGTCAGGTGGTTGTTGATCCCGTCCGGATGCAGATCGCCTGTGGTGAAGTCGATCCCGAGCTGGAGGTAGGGCTGGCGATGCTCGGCGGGGATGTTCTCGGGGTCGTAGTAGAGGTCCCGCCGTCCGTAGGGGAAGTCCACGTCGTGGAGCACTATCACCGGCGGGGCAACACCGTCCGCGGCAGCGGTTTCCTCTATGACGCGCAGCTCGTTGGTGACCGTGTAGTAGTTGTGGTCGCCGTCCAGCAGCGCCAGATCCAGCCCGTGAACCTCAGAGAGAACCGCCAGGCTGAGGGCCCGGTGGAAGACGAGCGTCGCTCCCCACTTGGCCTCCCATTCGGCCACGTCGAACTCAGGCAGCGGATCAACTGCGTGAACCACCCCGCCAGTCTTGTCGACCTGCTCGAGCAGCTTGGCCGTCTGATCTCCGTATTGGACGCCGACCTCTATTACGCGCTTGGGCGCGAGCGCCTCAACTACAGGCTGAATCACATGATCGTAGAACCGGAACACCGCGCTAAGGCTAACGGTCGCACTGCTCTGAGCGCACCGCGGTCAAGCGTCCGACTCGGCGTTGGCGTCGAATCGAAAATCGCCGCGTTGGGGATCGAACGCCGGGTTGTAATAGGGGTCGCCGCCGGCCTCGGACCAGTGCCCATTGATGGTCGCCAACGTAACCAGATCGTTGCTCGGTGGCCGCCCGTACACGCGCACGCGCACATCAGGGACCAGCACTATTCGACCGCCGCTGGCCCGCGCGCGCAGGCAGTAGTCGATCAGTGCAAGATCGCCGTGCGCCGTGTCTAGACCGCCGAGGTCCTCATATCGGGAACGGCTCGTGATCAGGACGCTGTCCAGCGCCGCGACGTTGAATACGGCGGCGGGTGCCGCGTCCGCATTGTGACCGCGTAGTAGGTGCAGCGGGACCCCCTCCGGCATCGCGACCCCGGCGTGCGCGATCCTGCCGTTCTGGTCGAGCACGACCGGGCCGGCTGCCGCCAGATCGGACTGGACCGAATAGCCCAACAGCCTGCTGAGCCAGTTCTGGGTCAGGCCTTGGCCCGGCGCGTCCAGTAACAGCAGATGCTCAGCTTCTGCGGTGGCCGCTGCGTCAACCAGGCGCTGCAACGCCGGACCGGCGCTCTCCACGCTGCGCACGCGCTCGCGGTTGGGTGCCTCGGGCTCAAACTCCGCGGCAGAGGAACCCTCTGGACGGGCGATGATCAGCTCCCAGGACCGGTGCGGCTGGCGGTTGAGCTCGTCCAGCAGCTCCAACGCCTGGGCCGGCTCGTCAATCACTGCCACGACGCTCACGCTCGTCTCGGCCGCGGGCTGGTAGACGATCCGGTGCAGGCCCATGTGCTTGCCGAACTGCACCTCGGCCGGTGTTTCGCTGACCCGAGCCAGGTGCGCCGAGATGGCCTCCGGCTGTGCCACATACGCGTAGGGCTTGGCCTGCTCGCCGCCCGCCGTGGAGGCAGCGTGCGCGCGCCAGTAGTAGAGGATCTCCGGGATGTGCGTTACCTGGCTAGTGCGCTCGATCAGCCGCAGCACGAAGTCATAGTCCTGGCAGCCGTCAAAGGAGGTGTCAAAGCCACCGACCTCCAATGCCAGCGCTCGCCGGTAGACGCCGAGATGGCAGGTGTACATGGCCCCGTGAAAGTGATCGGGTGACCAGCCCGGCTTGTGGATCGGGTCCTGTCGGCCGTTCTCATACAGCACCGCCTCGTCGCTGTAGAGCATGTCGAGGGTGGGGTCGTGGTTGATGGTCGCGGCGATTTTTTCGAGGGCGGTTCGCTCGAGAGTGTCGTCGTGGTCGAGGAGGGCGATGTATTCGCCGCTGGCCTGGTTGAGGGCTTTGTTTGTGGCGTTGGAGATCCCGCCGGCGGCTTCGTTGCGCTGGAGGGTGATGTTGGGGTGCTCTTGGGCGTAGGTTTCGAGCCGCTCGATGATCGTCGGGTCTTTGGAGCCGTCGTCGACGAGACAGAGTTCCCAGTTTGGGTAGCTCTGGTTGATGACGCTGTCTATGCACTCCTCGAGCATTGGGAGTGGCGGGTCATGGACGGGGGTGAGGACGGAGATCAGCGGACCGCTGGTGGTGGGGGTGGTGTGGACCGGTGGGGGGGCCGGGGCCTCGTGGTTGCTGGCGGTCGGGTCGGTGAGGGTCGGTTCGAGCCAGAGCGCGCGTCCTACCGAGCCGCCGTCCACGATCTGGGCTTGGTGGACGGTCAGGCTTAGTGCGGTGGTGTTGGCTGGTACTTCGGTTTGGAACGGGAGACTGTCTGGTGGGCCGCCGGCGGCGGCGGCTTTGAGGGTGCTGGTGTGGAGGGTGTGGTGGCTGCCGTCCTGGAGTTGAGCCTCGATTTGGGCGTTGAGGCTGCCGCTGCCTTTGAGCCAGTCGTTGGGGATCAACTGGAGGTGGCCGCTTAGCGTGTATGGGCGGTCTAGGGTGAGCGGGTATGTGACTTGGGTGTCGGCGGCTTGGAGTAGTGCGCGGCCGGGGATTCCTTCGAGGCCGATGGTCCAGTGGGAGGATCCGAGTCGGTCATCCAGGACTTCCCGCAACGCCGAAAGCGGGATGCTGCCGAGTTGGGTGATGGCTACCGTGATCCCTGCCATTCGGGTTGGTCGTGGGTCCCTACCAGGTCCGGTTCTCACGCTGCCCGTACTGGACGTAGTGCGTGAAGGGATCGACTTGGGCGTGGAACACGTCGGGGTTGTTGACCAGATAGCCAACGGGGTCAAAACCTTCCGGGACCGCGGCAACGTCCGCCGGCGCGCTGTTCAGTGATTTGACGAAGGCACCGGCGACCTGAGGATCGGGGGCCCCGAGCTGACCGTGTTTGCGCAGGACGACGATGTTCTCGATCTCGTTGGGGCGGAATGCCTCCAGGTCGAAGTTGGTGAACCGTGCCCGCAGATGCAGGAACAGCTCCAGCAGCTCCTGCTGCGTCCAGACGTGGAAGTGGATCGAGTAGTCGGCGGCCTCGAGCTCCGCTGCCTTCTGTTCAAGCTCCGCGTCGTCAGCAGGGTCGGCATCCCCGGAGTCCACCCACCGCACCCACTCCCAGTAGTGCTGGGAACGCGACTTCTCCGCCCCCTGCTCATGATCTTCGATCACGTGGGCAAGCGGGGTGACGTCGCGCTGGTAGTCAAACGTGTAGCGCTTGTCCGGCACCGCGTAGAAGAGGACGCCACCTGGCCGGAGCTTGCCCAGGTGCGTGCCGATCGTCTGGATGGGGTCTTGGCAGTGCTCCAGGAAGTGATTGGCGATGATGAAGTCGACCGAGTTCTCCGGCACCGTTTCCAACGTCTCGCCGTTATCGATCACGTCCACCGGCGTGAGATCCAGCGCGGCAAGCTCGGCATAGTGGTGGCGCAGATCTGGGACTGACATGCGGTCGACATAACGGACCTTGACCGTGTCCGGCACGCGCAGTGGGAGATGCAGCGCACCGATCTCAAGTCCCTCGCCATGGAGCAGTTCGGAGGCGAGTTCCCAGCGCAGGTCCCGGTTAGCGACGCGCGGCCGGTACTGAATGGTCTGGGGGCCCGACAGCGGCGGGGTGGAAGTGCTCATGCTGGCACAGTAGCTCGACCGCCCGGAGAACTGAGGATCACGCGGGCGTGCTGCATGCATCGTACCGGTCATCTGCGGGAGTGAACCTGACCACGGCGGGCCGTGTCCGCCGCAGGACCGGGCTATTTATCGGATCCAGACGCGCTTTGTCCGCGACGGCTGGATGCCGCGTTCGCTACCTGCACGAGGCCAGCGCAACGAGATCGCTGACGCTCGATCACGACCTCTGTACTGTGCCGTCGGCATGGATGCCGATCGCAGCTTGCTCGCATGGAAGGACGGAGAGACCCTCGTCGTCGGAGGGGTCGAGTTCCTCGTGACGGATGACCCAAATCGCTACACCCGCGAGCGCTCAACCGCTGACCGCCTGGTGCTCGTCAAGCCGACTCGCATGGTCGAATCCCTGGTTGATCTGCTCGTTGAATTCCGGCCGAAGCGGATTGTGGAGCTCGGGATCTACAGCGGCGGCAGCGTGGCCCTGATCGCGCAAGTTGCGGATCCCGACCGGTTGTCAGCCATTGAGTTGAGCTCTGAGCCGGTTGCTGGACTCAGCCAGTTCATTGCTGCGAATGGTCTGGAGGAGGTGGTCAAGACCCACTATGGGCTCGATCAGGCCGATGTGCAGGCCGTCAGGGGGGCGATCGACGTTGATCACGGCGACCAGGCTCTCGACTTGGTGATTGACGATGCCTCCCATTTCTACGTCGAGACCCGGACCGCGTTTGAATTGCTCTTTCCCCGCTTGCGGCCCGGTGGTCTGTACGTGATCGAGGACTGGGACTGGGCTCACATGCCAGGGCCGTTGTGGCAGCATGCCGGCGGATATTTCCACGACCGTCCCGCCTTGACGAACCTTATAGTCGAGTTGTCGGTCCTCTCCAGCACCGCTGACGACCTTGTCCGGAGGGTGGTCGTCAATCGCCAAACGGCGATTGTGGAGCGCGGTGATCGGCCCTGTTCAGGCCCGCTGCGGTTGGAGGACCTGTACCGCAACCGCGGTCTTCCATTCCGACCGATCCTCTAAATCACATGCTTGACCGCCCGACCAGAATCGCTTTCTACCTGCCCCAGTTCCACCCGATCGTGGAGAACGACGGGTGGTATGGCACCGGCTTCACCGAGTGGCGAAACGTTGTGCAAGCCAAGCCTCTCTTCAGCGGGCATTATCAGCCTCATATCCCTGCTGATCTTGGGTTTTATGACTTACGCGTTCCGGAGGTTCGCGAGGCTCAGGCGCGCATGGCCAAACGCCATGGCATCGATGCTTTCTGTTACTACCACTATTGGTTTCGGGGTCAGCGGCCACTCCGGCGTGTGCTGGACGACCTCCTCAACCACGGCATGCCGAACATGCCGTTTTGTATCGCCTGGGCAAATGAGAACTGGAGTCGGCATTGGGATGCATCACGCAATGAGGTACTACTGAAACAGGAGTACGACAGCGCCGATGATGAGGCCCATGGGCGCTACCTCCAGTCGTTGCTCGAACATCCTCTGTACCTGCGGGTGAATGGCCGCCCGGTTCTGTTCATCTACCGGATCCAGGCGATGCCTAACCCGGCGGCGACACTCGCGATGTGGCGAGATATGTGGCGTGAGGCCGACATTGGCGAGGTTGAGATCATTAAGTTTGAGTCGCACGGTGATCACCTCGACCCGACGCTCTACGGCGCGGACTCCTCCGCTCAGTTCATGCCCCACGGAGTCCCGGCAGATCAGATGCGCATCCGACCGCTCGGATGTCATCGCGACAACATCGTCCATGACTACGAGCAGGTGGTCGACTGGCATCTCTCTCAAGAGCCGGTCGAGTGGCGCCGCCATGAGTGCGTGTTCCCGAGCTGGGACAACACGCCGCGACGTGGGGAGGGCCGCAGCCATGTCTTCCATGGCAGCACGCCTGAGCGCTACGGACAGTGGCTGGCTGAGGTGTACCGTCGTGCTCCCCGCGACGGTTTGGTGCTGATCAACGCGTGGAATGAGTGGGCCGAATCCGCGCACCTGGAACCGGACCTTGAGCACGGCTCGGCTTACCTGGAAGCCACCGCGCGGGCGTTCGGGGTGGACCCAGGAAGTGACGTGCCGGTCGCACCCGTACCAGACGGTGCGGTTCCGTTCAAACAGCGCGACCACTTTGCCGATCTGTACCTGGACGCCGTCGAAGCGCTGACTCGACTGCAGCTGAGGTACTCCCGGTTACAGGGTTCGATCGATCGCCAGATCCAGCTCGCGGAGGCGGACATCGTCCAGACGCGCGCGGATGCCCTCACGCTGAAGCGTGACAACGATCGCCTGAAAAGTGATAACGCTCGCTTACAGCAGCAGCTCGCTCGAGTCAAGGAGGCCTCATGACAAGTCGTTACCACCAGCCGGTCGATCCGGACGCGCCGAACAACGCCCATTCCTTCGGGGTCCAGCTCGTTGGCGGAAATAAGAAGGTCTTAGAGCTCGGGGCAGCGTCCGGTCACGTCACGCGCACCCTCGTGGGTCTGAACTGCCAGGTCACGGCGATCGAGTACGAGGCTGAGTCAGCCTCGGATCTGGAGGGGATTGCGGAGCAGGTTCTGGTCCGCGATCTGAACGATCCCAGTTCCCTTGACGGACTCTCAGCCGACTACGACGTCGTGCTCGCAGGGGACGTGTTCGAGCATCTAGTCCAGCCCGAAGACGTGCTGACGAGGGTCGCCCGGTTGTTGAAGCCGGGCGGTCAGGTGATCATCTCGCTGCCCCACGTCGCCCACGCCGACGTCCGCATGATGCTCCTGCAGGGACGCTGGGATTACGGTCCGTGGGGATTGATGGACCGCACCCATCTGCGCTGGTTCACGCTGAAGACGATTCAGTCGATGCTCGCACACGCCGGGCTCGTGATGACCGAACTCCGCCGTGTGCGTGTGCCCGCGTTTGAGACTGAGCTCGGGATCGATCGGGCATCGATTCCGACCGCCGCGCTTGACGTGATCCTGAAGGATCCCGAGGCAGAGACTTTCCAGTTCGTGTTCGCTGCGACCCAAGACACTGGTGAGACGCGCCTGCAGGGGCTTGTGGAGCGAACCGCTGAGCTTGAAAACCGACTTGATGAGGCGCAGGTATACAACTCGGCGCTGCTTGCTGAGGTCCATCGCATTGAAGACGCGCGTCTCGAGTTGCAAGAGCGGCTCGAGCAGACCCAGAGCAGCCTGGTACGGACCCAGGAGTCGGTCGTCTGGAAGCTGTTCCAGCGGACCCGGACGGTCGCTTTTGCCCTGCTCGGAGGCGAAGGCTCAAGCTTGGTTCGCTACCTACAAGCGGGATTGAGAGTGATCGGACGCTATCTGAAATAGCCGGTCGGCTGGAGCGGTGAGGACGCGCTCACCACTTGCGGTTCTCATCCCGCCCGTACTGCGCGTAGTGGGTGTAGGGATCGGCTCCGGAGAACTGGACATCCGGATTGTGAATGAGGTAGCTGCGCGGATCGAAGTCTTCGGGTGCCGCCTCTAGATCGGCCGGGGGCGTGTTAAGTGCCGCTATGTACTTGTCGAGGGCGGACGGGTCGACGCACTTGCGGAGCGCGACGATGTTCTCGATCTCGTTGGGACGGAACGCGACCAGGTCAAACTCGAACTTGTGTTCCGCACGCAGGTAGAGGACCAGCTCCAGCAGTTCGGCTTGGGTCCAGACGTGGAAGTGGATCGAGTGGTTGTTGGCGTCAAGTCGCTCCGCGGTGCGCTTTAGATCCTGCATGTCGCTGGGGTCCGCACCCGATGGGTCAACCCAGCGGACCCACTCCCAATAGTGCTGAGCACGCGAACGCTCAGGGCCCTGCTGGTGGTCGGCTATCACATGCTCAAGCGGCGTTATCTCGCGCTGATAATCGAACGTATATCGCTTGTCGGGAACCGCGTAGTAGAGGACACCGTCGGGTTTGAGCTTGCTCAGATGGGTGGAGATCGTCGCGATCGGGTCCTCAGACTGCTGCAGAAAATGGTTGGCGATAATGAAGTCCTGCGAGGCGCCGGGCAGGGTCGCGAGCGTCTCGCCGTGTTGGACGTGGCCTACTTTGACACCGTTAGGCACGGGCAGCGGTGCCTGGCCGGCATGGTCTATCTCAATCCCTTCGCCGTGCAGTAGGTCCCGGGCGAGTTCTGCGTGCAGATGCTTGCCGGCGGGGGCCGGGGTCAGCGGTTTTCCTTGCGGCGGGAGCACCACTCTCGTATAGGCTTGGACACGCTCGGCCAAATCATCGTGGGCAGCGCGGATCCGTAGCGTTTCGTCCCGGAGCTGACGGGCGTGGTGGCGTAGTGCCGAGATCTCCCGAGGCTCGTTTGGTTCGAGTGCCTCCAGGTCCTCGACGGTGAGCTCGACATCCTTGCGTCTCAGCAGCACCAGGCCCTGGCTTGCGGGCGGGTTGTCATACGCGTAAGGCCGCAGCTCGACGACGTCGAACAGTCGTCCCCAGTGAGCCCGCAGCCACCACTCAGAGATGAACGTGACCGGCCCGCCGCGGCTCCATGGATAGCCGGCCAGGAGTCCGTTCATTCCGATGTTGTCGTCTTCCCAGGTTTCACCGATCAGCTGTTTCAGCATTGGGGCGCCGAGGAAGGTGGCGAACAGATACCCGCCGGGCGCGAGCAGGCGATGATGCTCCAGCAGCCATCCTGCCCAGTGGTCAGTGATGTGGGTGTAGACGCTCAGCGCGAAGATCAAGTCGAAGTAGCCGTCGGGTTTATCGATGCCGGGCTCTTCGCCGTTCTGGAACGTGTGGAAGGGAGGGCAGATATTGGCCTGCGTCCACTCGATGCTTGGGCCGTCAATGTCACAGCCCCAAACCTCGCCGTCTGACGCTACATCTGCCAGCTGGCGCAAGACTTTGCCGGCGCCGCAGCCGAAGTCCAGCGTTCGCTTGCCGGACCAGGTCCAGTCGGGCGGGAGGAAGGACTCGATCCATCCCCGCAACTTGCGCCCGTCTCTGAAATAGGCGTCGACGGGATCTTTGTCTCCCATGTGGCCTGTGCGATGCAGCAGGTCCAGCGGCGGGACGGGTAGATCAAGGGGCCCGTCAGGCATTGCGGCGGCTCAACATGCGGATTCCTAACGAGTGAACTACGTGTTGGTTGCGTGGTCGATCACGGAGCTCTGGGCGACAGAAGCTCCGGGTGTGGATCAGAGAGTCGCGGACCGAAGGCCGCGAGCGCAGGAGACTGTCACAGATCCGGCTCAAGCGGAGCTCTCTGTCGGGCTGGGGTTGGTCTGGTGCTCGGCACGAGCGCCTTCCTGCCATACCCGCGCGATCAGGAATGCGGCACATGCGACCATCGCAAGCACGGCAACCAGGTCCGACAGCCAAAATTGGGATGCGAGCACGCGGTGCGCGGTTACTAGCGTCGGGAGCATTGCGACCAGCAGTGTTTCGATCACGCGGGAGCTGAGGATCGCGCGTACGGGCCGACTGCGGAGCCAACGGAAGCCACGCGCCCCCTCTACCACCGCCAGCGCGACGATTACGGTCAATGCCCAGGCGTGAAGTCCCTCGCGCGTCAGGCCGGTGTTCGCGCTGCCCCAGTAGACCCAGAAAACCAGGAACGGAACCACAACAGTTGCGACGATCGCCCACCGCCAGCGACGCAGTCCCGCCCACAGTCCCTCAAGCAGAAACGGAAAGAACAGGATGCCGAATCCGAACGGGACGGAATCCCAATACTCGTAGAAGAAGTGAATGATGCCAGGCGACCCCCCGGAGCAGAATGGGAAACATGTTGGGTTGACCCAGTTGACGTCCTGGTTATGGGATCCGAACAGGAACAGGGCGAATGGGACGAGGGTGTTACCCAGTGACGACAGTCGGTCAGAAAGCCAGCGCCCGAGGGTCGTGGGGATGCTCTTCCACGTGTCGAAGTTGCCCGACTGCGTCACGTAGCTGAAAAACCCGCTCTGGGTGTAGTGCGGGCCGTTTATCTCTTTCCAGGCGAACAAGAACACCAGGGCCGCAACAATCAGGATCACCGGGCCGACGAGTCTCGGCCGACGGAGCACAGCTCCACGGAGCGGCCACAGCGCGATCAAGAGCAACGCCGGCAGCGACAGCAACGCAAGCGGATGCACGAGATAGCCGACCCCGATAAGAATCCCGGCCAGCACCCAGCGTCTATCCAGCACGCAGATACCGGCCAGCAGCGCCATTGATGCGGCCAGAAGTTTAGGCCAGGTGAACCAGACCTCGTGCACCAGAAACGGGGTCGTCGCGGCCAAGAGCACGGCGAACCGGGCGGCGCGGACCCCGGCGAGTTGCTTGACGAGCGTCCAAACCGACAGAAAACATGTTCCGGCGAAAGCCATCATCGCTATGCGGTAGGCCATAAAGCCTTGGGCGTCAAACGGGGTCCACAGCGGTGTCCCGACCGCCTCTGGTGGCGTACCGCCGCTGGCGAGGGCCAGCGGCGTGCTTGCGAGTCCCGCCAGTGGGCCACGGCTCGAGAACGTGTAAGGTGCGAAGTAAGAGTTAGACACGGCGCCCCAGGGCGACTGTCCGTGGGTCACAAGCATCGCGACCTGATAGGAGATGCGGCTGTCAGATCGATCAGTTGCCTCTAGGGTCTTGTAGATCGTTCCGCCGAAGAGTTCGTTGACCGGACCTAACGACCAGGCAGAGCGAGCGATCGCGATACCAAGCGCGCCGCCTATGACCGATATCGCGAACCACTCGTCCTCGGACATGAGCGTCGGGCTGTCAGATCGCGCGATCGCGCCCGCGATAAGCGCGAGCGTCGGTGCGAGGACTAGCACCGACACAACGCGTGGGTGCACCCATCCGGCCAAGCCGAGCAGCCACGCCACGAGTCCGGTGATGGCCAGTAATCCCAAGCCCGGCAACGGCAGGAAGGCAAGGCGCAAACGTGGGGCGGCTACCGCACGAACCGCGAGCCCCGGTCCCATAACGATCGTTGCCGCCAGCGCGAACGTCAACAATATGCGGACGTCATCCAGCAGCTGAGTGCCCAAGCCTGGGCTAGTGCTGGCCGATGGCGGCAGCGCCAGGCCAAGCACCAAGCCGGCGCACCCTAGACCCCAGATCGACCCAAGCACGACTCGCTCGCGGCCTGAACCTCGCAGGTCTTGTCCAAGCGCGGCCAGCCGCAGCATCATGAGGAGCCCAGATCAGGCGCAGACGTGCAGACACGTCCGCCGGTTCCGGTCAGCGTGAAACGCCACGGCACGGAGCTCGCGCCGTCCGATGGTGCCGCGAGCACTCTAGTCGCGTGCGGTTGCACCTGGCCGAGTTGGAAAGCCTGGGGAGATCCGAAGCGACTTGCGTAAACAGCCATCGGCAGCTGCTTGGCGGTCAGTCGAAGCCGGGTTGGCCCGGTTCTGAGCATCAACACGGACGAACCGACTGTTCGGCAACTGTGGACCCGTTCCGCGTAGGTTTGTGTCCCCGGCGCGAGCTTGAGTTCCCCGACGCTCAGATCCTTGTCCACTAGGTCGCGGGTCGTGGGTGGAGCCGACTCGACTTGTGCCACGGTGTCGGCTTGGGACCCGAACTTCGCGTCGGCGTTGAGAAACTCCTGCTCAGTGATGTTTATGAGGCCGCCGGGATCGCCTGGGAACCCGGGGGAGAAGGACGACGCGGCCACGTTGCGCATGATCAGCATCGCACCTTCTTCTGCGCGACTATCAACGTCACTCGTGTTCATGATCGTGCGCGCTGACCCGAATCCCTTGGCGTTGGTAGCCGCGACCACCGCAAGCACAATCAGGCTGGCGACGGTCCCGCCCCGTGCGAGCTTCGGGCGGGGGGTCGCGAGTGCCACCACTGCCAAGAAGATCGTCGCATTTGTCTCCAAGTAGCGTGGATCCTGCGCCGGCCGATAGAACCCTGGGGTGTTCGAAAGCGCAGCGGCGATCCATAGCACCAGGGCGCTGGCAAGCAGACCCCAAACCAGCCGAGGTGGTTGCCAGCCGCGC
>JAFMRN010000199.1 GCA_017354065.1 Solirubrobacterales bacterium | reverse complement strand
CGTGGGAATCGACTATGTCCACCTGCGGCGGGAAGCTCATCGCGCCAACGTCGACCGTGCCCTCGCCGCCGCCGGGCGGGCCCTGGCGCAGGCGCCGCACGTTGGCCACGACCCTGTCCACGAACTCGTCATAGACGGGCGCCTCCACGTAGGCGCGCTCAATCGACATGCAGACCTGCCCGGAGTTGACCATCGAGTAGAACACGGCCGCGTTGGCGGCCCGCTCGACGTCGGCGTCGGCCAGCACGAGCATCGGGTCGTTACCGCCCAGCTCCAGGAAGCAGGGGATCAGTCGCTCGCCGGCGGCCGCGGCGATCCGGCGGCCGGTCGCCGTGGAGCCCGTGAACATGACCGCGTCGACATTGTCGACCACGGCGGCGCCGGTCGCGCCCTCACCGGTCGCGACCAGGAACAGGTCGCGTGGCAGCCCGCACTCGCGCAGCGCCTCGGCCATCAGCAGGGAGGACAGCGGCGTGATCTCGCTCGGTTTGAGGATCACCGCGTTGCCGGCCATCAGCGCCGGGATCGCGTCGGCAAAGGAGTTGACCAGCGGGAAGTTCCAGGGGCCTATCACGCCGACGACGCCCAGCGGCTCGCGGCGCACCACCAGCTTCTTGCCGAGCGTCAGCGGCGAGGGCCAGGAGGACACGCGCTGATCCTTGAGCAGCCGCCCCGCGTGCTTGGCCCAGTAGCCGGCGGCGATCGCCGTCAGGCCGAGGTCGGAGAGCTGGGCGTCCTCATAGGTCTTGCCGGTCTCCGATACGACGGTGTCGAGCGCCCGCTGGGCGTTGTCGAAGAACCACTTCTGCAGGCGCAGAAACACGCGGCCCCGTTCGCCGACGCTCAAAGCGGCCCAGGCGGGCTGGGCGGCACGGGCGCGCGCCGCCAGCTCCGCCACCTCAGCGGCCCCCAGGTTGGGAACGCTGTCAAGCAGGCCGCCGGTCGCCGGGTTCTCGACCCGGATCCGGGGCTCCGAGGCGGCCCCGGACTCAACGGCTCCCTGCACGCCCGACACGGCTCAGCCCAGCTCGATCGACTCGATCGTGGGGATAGGGTCAAGGGGCTTGTCACCCGGGCCGGTCGGCGAGCCCTCGATCTTGTCGACCGCGTCCATCCCGGCGGTGACCTTGCCGAACACGGTGTGCTTGCCATCGAGCCACGGCGCCGCGGGCGTGGTCACGATGAAGAACTGGCTGCCGTTGGTGTTGGGACCACGGTTGGCCATCGCCAGCGCGCCACGCTCGACCTTGTTCTTGTTGAACTCGTCCTCGAACTCATAGCCGGGGCCGCCGGTGCCCTTGCCCTCGGGACAGCCGCCCTGGATCATGAAGTCGGGGATCACACGGTGGAAGATGATCCCGTCATAGAAGCCGTCCCCGGCCAGCTTGCGGAAGTTCGCAACGGTCTTGGGGGCGTCCTCATCAAAGAACTCGATCCCGATGCTGCCGTGCGTCGTGTTGATGGTCGCTGTGCTCATGTGCCTCACCCTACAGGGCTGGGATGCGGCGCCAGCGGCCGGGCCGGGAGGCGGCGAGAGGGGCCTTAACTGGCCAAACCCCTACGGTGCTCGTGGGGGGTTGCGCAGTTAGGGCCCTCACAGGGACCAAAGTGGCCAAGGCCCGTCCCTGAGCAGGGGGTGTGGCCACTTAGGTACGCGCGGGCTCAACGACCATCTTGGACCCGCCGAGCTCGGTGTCGGCGGCCGCCCCGATCACGCGGTCCGCATCGGCGTCGGGGACCTCCGCGAAGCTGAAGCGCTCCAGCACGCGCACGTTGCGGACATCCTCGCCGCCCAGGTCGCCCGCGACCCGCAGCGCGTGAATCACGTCGGAGGGTTCGATCCCGTCGGCGCGGCCGCCGGCGATGATCAGCTTGCGCAGCTTGACCTTGCCGTTCCGGCGACGCCCGTTGGTGCCCTCGGCCGGCGCGTCGTCGTGGGGCTTGGCGGAGTGGCGCCGCGGCTTGGAGGGCTTCACCGCGGTGGGCGCCACGTGCGCGTCCTTGACCCAGGGCGACAGCTTGATCCCGGCGTGGTTCTCGATCGCCTGGAGCTCGCGGCTCTGGCGCGGCTCATAGAAGGTGATCGCCCGGCCGGAGCGCCCCGCGCGTCCGGTCCGCCCGATCCGGTGCACGTACACGTCGGGGCTGGTCGGCACGTCGAAGTTCAGGACGTGGGTGACGCTGGAGATGTCAAGCCCGCGTGCGGCGACGTCGGTCGCGACCAGGATCGGGGTGCGCCCCTCCTTGAAGGAGATCATCACGCCGTCACGCGAGCCCTGGGACATGTCGCCGTGCAGCGCCTTGACGGACAGTCCCTTGTCGCGCAGCGTCTTGAACAGCTGGTCACAGCGGATCTTGGTGCGGACAAACACGATCGCCTGCTCGGGGCGCTCTGACTCCAGCACCTCCACCAGCTTGGCGGCCTTCTCCTTGGCGGGGACCTCCAGGCCGTACTGCTCGACCGTGTCCACGGACAGCGTCGCGGCCTGGACCTTGACGTGCTCGGGGTCATACAGGTACTTGTCCGCCAGGCGGCGGATCTCCTTGGGCATCGTCGCCGAGAACAGCGCGGTCTGGCGCGAGGAGGGCGTCAGCGACAGGATCTTCTCCACGTCCTCCAGGAAGCCCAGGTCGAGCATCTCATCGGCCTCATCCAGGACCACAAAGCGCGCTGAGTGGAGCACCAGTGAGTGGCGCGAGATCAAGTCCTTGACGCGCCCGACGGTCCCGACCACCACGTGGCCACCGGCGCGCAGCTGGGCCTGCTGGGTGCGGATCGGCGCGCCGCCGAACACGGCCACCACGTCGATGCCCTTGCGGCTGCCGTAGGTGCGCAGCGCCTGGGTCACCTGGATGCAGAGCTCACGCGTGGGCGTCAGCACCAGTCCCTGGACCTCATGCTCGGAGGCGTCGACGTAGTTGAGCATCGGCAGGCCGAAGGCCGCGGTCTTGCCTGAGCCGGTCTGGGCCTGGCCGATCACATCGCGGCCCTCCATCAGTGGCGGGATCGACTCCGCCTGGATTGGTGACGGCTCTTCATAGCCGACGTCTGACAGTGCCTCCAGCAGTGAGTCCTGGAGGCCGAGTTCGCTAAAGGTCGGCATTCACCAGGCACGATAGCGTCGCCGCGCCGTTCGGCTGAGCGCGGGCCTGCAGCGCCGTCAATACTCGATTGACGGCAGCCCGGCGTTCTCAGGCGCGCCCTGCAGCCGGAACAGGATCCGCAGCGCCACCAGGTGGACCAGGTAGCGCACGCCGGTCCAGGGCAGGAACCGGCGCCCGACCCGCGCGAACTCGCGTAACGCACCGACCGGGTCCCGCTGTGCGACGGATGCGTCGACCACGTCCGGGAACACCACGAAGCTCGACCCGGGCGGCGGCGTTGCATGCGCAGGCGACGAAACCGAGGCGCCCTTTGCATAGGCATAGCCGGCGTCAAAGTCGATCGGCGCCATCCGCATTGAGACCATGCTGTTCCAGGGACGCACGTTCAGGTCGACCAGCTGGTAGTGCTCGCCGTCGTGAATCGCGTCCAGGTCCACGGGCCCGACGACGCCCAGCTCCGCGCAGATGCTGCGCCCGTACTCCCGCAGCTCCGGGTCGTCGACTACCTCACGGCCGGTCCGCAGGGCGCCGCTGCGCCCGTACTGGCGGATCACGGCCTCCTGCAGCGGTTGCCCGGACTCACCCATCATCGCCGCGTAGTTGCGCACCTCGCCCTGAATGAAGGGCTGGAAGAACACGCTGGTACGGCTGGGGTCCAGCTCGGCCACCGCCGCGGCCACCTGCTCCAAAGACCCGGCCGCGCGTACCCCGTTGCCGCCGGCGCCGACGTCCGACTTCACCATCAGCGGCAGCCCGAAAGCATCAACGGCCTCCTCATCCGACGTGCTGAAAGCGTCCAGATGCGGCGCAACCGGGATACCCGCCGCCTGTAGCCGGCAGGCGACCTCACGCTTGTTGACCAGTCCCCGGCGGACCTTGAGATCGGCCGCTATGTGCTCGGGGAAGCGGTTCAGCGCCGCATCGGGAACGACCTGGCTCATGCCCTCGGTCCAGAGCACATCGAGCACGTCCTCGCTCTCAGGATCGGGACTGCCGTGCCCGGCGAGGAACTCATCGAGCGTCACGGTGCGGTGATAGAGCAGCTTGTCGATCAGCTTCGACCACCTGCTGGCGGGCGTGTGCACCAGCCGCACTACACGCAGGCCGCGCTTGCGCAGCACCGCGGCAAGCTGGTCGAAGGGGCCGCGATCCGGGTGCGCGGCGAACCAGACCGTGGGAACGACGTCAGCGCGCCCAGAGGTCTGGGACGCGACTCCGTTCGCGTGAGCTGTGGCCGTGCCCCCTTGCACAGGACCACGGAACCTACCAGTCCGGGGCCGCCGGCCGGTCCTAGCCCAGCTCATCAGGCAAGCCGGCCGATGAGGACGCCCCCTCGACCCGGAGCCAGATCCGGTACACGATCAGTTGCAGCAGGTAACGCGGGCCCGCCCAGCGCAGGAACCTCGCCCCAACCAACAAGAACCTGCCCAGCGCGGCCAACGGGTGACCCTCTCCCATCTCACCGTCCACCACATCCGGAAACACCAGGAACCGCGTCCCGCCCGGGACCGCCACATCGCTCGGTGGCACGCTTGAGACCCCGATCACGTACGCGTAGCTCCCATCGAAGTCAAACCCCGCGGCATGCATCGAGATCATGCTGTTCCACGGCCGCGGGTTCAGGTCCACCAGGCGGTAGCGCTCACCGTCGTGAATCGCTTCCAGATCGACCGGGCCGGCGACCGCCAGCTCAGCGCAGATTGCTCGCCCATAGGCGAGCAATTCCGGGTCATCGACGATCTCGCGTTCGGGCCGGACCCCGGCGCGGCGGCCGTGCTGGCGGACCACGGCCTCGTGCACGACTTGGCCGCCCGGGGCCACCACGGCGCAGTAGTTCCGCACCTCGCCGGCGATGAAGCCCTGGAAGAACAGGCTCGCGCGGGTCGGGTCCAGGTCGGCCACGGCGTGGGCCACCTGCTCCTCAGAGCGTGCGC
>JAFMRN010000198.1 GCA_017354065.1 Solirubrobacterales bacterium | reverse complement strand
ATCGCGTCAAAGCTTCCGGACTGGTCCTTGACGACCCGCTGGCGTTCCAGAAGTGACCGCACGGCCTTCAGGCGGTTCCGGTCGCGGGCCGCATCCTCATAGCGTTGCTCGGCGGCGGCCAGCTTCATCTCGAACTCCAGCTTCTGCTCGATCTCGCGGTAGCGCCCGGACAGGAACTTGATCACACCGTCAATCGACTCGCGGTACTGCTCGGCGTTGACGTACCCCACGCAGGGCGCCTCACAGCGCTTGATGTAGTAGTCGAGGCATGGCGAACCGCTGCGTCGTCCCGGCGCGACTCCCTGACAGGAGCGGTACATGAAGACCTTCTCCAGCACCTCCAGGGTTGAGCGCACGCGTTTCGCGTTGGAGTACGGGCCGAAGTAGGCGCGCCCCCGGCGGTGCCGTTCGCGGGTGAAGTAGACGCGCGGGAACTCCTCGTCAAGGCTGATCGCTATATACGGGTAGGACTTGTCGTCGCGCAGCCGGATGTTGAACCGTGGCCGGTACTGCCTGATGAAGTTCTGCTCGACCAGCAGCGCCTCGGACTCGGTCTCCACGACCAGCGCCTCAATCCGGTCGATCATGCCGAGCAGCTCCTGCCCCGCCTGGGTGCTCGGCTTGTTGAAGTGGCTGTAGACGCGTTTGCGGATCGAGACCGCCTTGCCTACGTACAGCACCTTGCCCCTGGCGTCGTGGAACACGTACACCCCGGGTGCGTCGGGCAGTTCACGGCGGTTATCGGCGGCGACGACGGTCACCCTCTCAGCTTATGTGCAGCCGCGGTCCGGTCCTGACCGCTGACCCCGGCCCACAGGGTGAGCCTCGGCTGTGCGCGCGGCGCTAATAGCGCTGCGCGCCGCGCACCACTTCGAAGATCGCGTAGGCGCAGGCGCACAGCAGCAGGATCCACGCGATCCCGCCAGGCCCGGTCGCCCACAGCTTGTTGGTGGCCGTCAGCGTCAGCGCCGCTACGCCGACGGCCACGTAGCCGACGGCGCGACGCTTCTCTCCCAGCCCGTAGATCCAGCTGCGATGCTCGCGATAGAGCCGCGTGCAGATCCACGCAAACGCACCCAGGAAGGCGATGTACAAGAACTGCAGAGCCGTGTTGGAAGCCGCTCCGCCGGCCGGCACGACGTCCACCAGGCCGGCGATCACCAGCAGGATCACGATGTTGCGGACGTGGCGGTTGATCTCGACCATTGGAGCTGTTGGCTGGCGCCGGTTGGAGCGCTGCCGCGCTCAGCGCGTCAGGGCCAAATCCAAGGGTACATCCGTGTTGTGCGCGGGCGCGGCTTCCACGCCGGCGGACACACCGCCGCCAAGCGGAGCGGGCCGCTCAGGCTCTTCGGGCACCGTGCTCTGCTGCTCGCGCTCCGACAGGCCGGCACCGGGCTCCGGAAGCTCCGACGCCTGCTCATCTTCGGCCCCGTCCTCCGGCTCCGCGGCAAAGCGGTAGCCGACGCCGAAGTGGGTGTGCACGTAACGCCAGCCCGGCGAGACGCGCTCCAGTTTGGTCCGCAGCTTTCGTACGAACACGTCAACCGAGCGGTCGCCGCGAACCATCGTGTACCCCCACACGCGCTGGTAGATCAGCTCGCGTTCCAGGACGCGACCGTCGGCGCCGGCCAGTTGGCGCAGCAGCTCATATTCCTTGCGTGACAGGCCCGCAGGCTCGCCGTTGGCGTAGGCGTCGAAGCGCTCGGGGCGGATCTCCAGCTCGCCGGCGGTCAACGGCGCGTCGTCAGAGGGCAGCTCACCGATCCGGCGCCGACGCAGCACGGCCTGGACACGCGCGATCAGCTCCTCGGGGTGGCAGGGCTTGGCCACCCAGTCGTCGGCGCCGCCCCTCAGCGCGCGGACGCGGTCGGCGACCGTGCCCCCGTCGGCCAAGACCAGCAGCGCCAGCCCGGGGCTTGCCTGGGAGACCCTCTCTATGTAGTCGAGCCCGGTCAGCGACGGGTTCAAAACCAGCGCGTTGAGCCGCAGAGAGGCCAGCTGCTCAGGGGCGGGCGCGTAGGTCAGCAGCTCGCGCTGCCACCGCAGCGCCGCGAACCGACGGTCGATCACGGTGATCAAACCGCTGTCATCGTCGATGATCGCGATGCTGACCTGCGCGGTGTCGATGTGGCTCGACATCGGGGATGAGTCTAGACCCAGGGCGGACGGAAGGACGACGCCCAGCGCCCCGGAAACCCCAGCAAATCAGGAAAAACCTGCCCGTTGCACGGCAAACGGGTCACCGCGCCGCTGACTGTCGCTTTGCCCGGCAACTGCTTGGCGCCCCGTGGTCGGGAGGCTCACGCGCACGTCCAGCCCGCCTGCCTCCCGCGCGGTCAGCGTCACGTGCCCACCGTGCGCGCTGACCACCGCATCGACGATTGAGAGCCCCAGACCGAGGCCGCCGCCAAGCCGTTCCCCGTCCCCGCGACGGAACGGCGCGAGTAGCTCGCCTGGGTCGGTCTGGAGGATCTCGCCGGTGTTGACCACACGCAGAAAGGCCCCGGTCTGGTCCGTACCGGTCTCAACCTCGATGCACCCGGCGGGAACGTTGTGCAGCCGCGCGTTGTCCAGGAGGTTCGCGACCAGCCGCTCCAACAGACGCGGATCACCTTGGGTCTGCGCCGGGTTGAGCGCGGTTTGAAGCGTTAGCGAGCCCATCAGGTCCTCGCGTTCGGTTAGCGCGCGCTTTACCAGAGCGCGAATGTCGACCGGCTCCGGGGTTCCGATCCCGGCTTGCCCGCGCGCGAGCGCCAGCAGTGCGTCGATGGTCTCCTCCTGGCGTTTGCTCGACGCCAGCACCCGCTCACACGTGGCACGGAGCTGCTCAGCCGATGCGTCCGGGTCGGCCAGGGCGACCTCCACCAGCGCGCGCTCCAGCGTCACCGGCGTGCGCAGCTCATGTGACGCGTTGGCGACAAACCGACGTTGCGCTTCGAACGATCCCTCAAGCCGGGCGAGCAGCCCGTCGAACGTCCCGGCCAGGTCCCCCAATTCGTCACGCCGGCCGTCAAGACCGAGCCGCTCATGCAGGTTCTCGGCGCTGATTGCCCGTGCACGGCGATTCATCGTGCGCAACGGAGCCAGGGCACGGCCGGCCACCAACCAGCCCAGCAGGACGGAGATCAGCGCCATCCCTCCCAGGGCGATCCCTGACCAGGTCAGCAGGTCGCGCCGCGCACCGGCACGCTGGCTCGCCAGCGCTACGTTGGCCTGCTGAATCCGCGAGTCCACAGATGCCTGGCCTTGGACCAGGCTTTGCAGGAGTTCTTTGTTGTCCGGGAGGGCACGCGCCGGGGCCGGCTTTCCCCGGGATCCCGACCGGGATGTCGTATTCGGAGTCCGGCTTGGCCGCGCTGTGGTGGCCGAAGCGATCACTCGCCCGCCGGCCGCGAGTTTGAGCAAGTAGGCCGTGTCAGAGCCGTTCCCCTTGCTGTCAGGTATCTGGGCCTGCCACCGCACCGTGTTGAACCCCTGCGGACCGAGGTGCACACCCTGGATCCGAATCCGGGTATTGCCGGCCTGTCCATGGCTGAACAGGACGTAGGTGATCCCCAACAGCGCGGTCCCAGCCGCCAGGAACAGAACTCCGTAGAGCAGCGTCAGGCGCAGGCGCAGGCTGATCGGCAGCGCCAACTTAGATGCGATACCCAGCACCCGGCACCGTCTCAATCACGTTGTCTGCACCGAGCTTGCGGCGCAGCCGGCTGATCGTCACCTTGACCACGTTGGAGAAAGGATCCGCTGCGTGGTCCCAGCCGCGCTCCAGTAGCTCCTCGGCGGACACCACGCCGCCTTCCGCCGCCATCAGCAGCTCCAACACGGAGAACTCCTTGCTTGACAGCGCCAGCAGCGTGCCGCCGCGGCGTACGGTCCGACGGGCGACGTCAAGCTCGATGTCACCCCGTACCAGGACCGGGGGCTGCGCCGGCTGCGCTCGCCGGGCAAGCGCCCGCACGCGCGCCACCAGCTCGGCGAAGGCGAACGGCTTGGGCAGGTAATCGTCGGCGCCGATCCCCAGCCCGCCGACGCGGTCCTCGATCGTGGCCGCCGCGGTCAGCATCAGCACGCGCGCACGGCCACCCTCCCCAACCAGCTCCTCACAGACGCGGTCACCGTGCAGGCGCGGCAGATCGCGGTCAAGCAGGATCACGTCGTAGTCATAGACACGCGCCTGGGCCAGCCCGCTGACGCCGTCAGTGGTGACGTCCACCGCCATGGCCTCACGCCGTAGGCCGGCCGCGACCGTCTCAGCCAGCTCCTCCTGATCCTCGATGATCAGCACGCGCATTCTCAGAGTGTTACTCAACCGGGTTACGTAGTGGTAACACCGGCCGTTGCGGGCGTGTAACCGCCGGGGGCGGAGGATGGCGCCATGCCACGACTACCCGCTTTCATTCCACTTGCCGTAGTGATACCGGTGCTAGCTCTCGCCGGTTGCAGCAGCTCCTCACCGTCAACCTCCAGCTCGAACGCGTCGGACAGCTCCGGCACCAGTTCAGGCGCATCGTTGGCCAACGCGACCAAGTTCGCAGCCTGTATGCGCCAGAACGGCGTCCCCAACTTCCCCGACCCGTCCCAGAGTGGCGGCAAGATGCAGATCCAGGCCAGCAAGGGCGCGAACGGTCAGACGATGAGCGTCGACGGTGTGCCCGTAAGCGCACCGGCGTTCAAGACCGCCAACCAGAAGTGCGCCAAGTATCAGCCCAAGGGACCGCCGGCTTCCCCCTCCCAGCTCGCATCTATGCGCAGCAAGGCACTGAAGATGGCCCAGTGCATGCGCTCCAGTGGCGTGCCCAACTTCCCGGATCCGACCGTCAGCACCACGCCGGACGGCGGAGCCGGAATTCGGATCGGTGGTGGCCCGAACAAGCTCGACCCGAACTCCCCGGCGTTCAAGTCGGCGATGCAGAAGTGCTCCACCGAGTTCAACGTCCTGAAGGGCTCTAAAGGCGGGGTCGGGGGGTGAGCACCGTTGAGGAACCTCCGCCCACGACGCCGCGTACGCGTCGTCTGCGGGTGCCGCGGCGCTTGCGTGTGCCGCGCCGGACACGGGCAC
>JAFMRN010000197.1 GCA_017354065.1 Solirubrobacterales bacterium | reverse complement strand
TTGTCCAGCGCGCGGTCCATCTTCAGGACGCTGCCCGCCAGCGACCCGTTGGCCACGCGGGCCTCGCCGTTGCGCACTATCACCGCCTGGTGCCCGAGCTGGCTGACGCCGTCAGGCATGCCGGCGGCGGCAATCGCGTCGGTCACCAGCGAGAAGCGCTCGCCGGCGGCGCGGGCGGTGGCGGTCGCGGTCTCCGGCGCCAGGTGCACGTCGTCCACAATCGCCTGCACGGTGACCTCGGGACGCACCAGCGCGGCGCCCGCCAGCCCGGGGTCGCGCGCCTGCCAGCGCCGGTGGCCGTTGTAGATGTGCGTGATCGCGCGGGCTCCGCGGTCAAAGGCCGCGTGCGCCTGTTCCGCGGTCGCGTCCGAGTGGCCACAGGACACGGCGATCCCCTGGCCCACCAGGAAGTCGATCAGCTCCAGCGCGCCGGGACGCTCGGGTGCGAGGGTCACCATCGTGACCGGGCCGGCCTCACACAGCCGCTCGGCCAGCGCCTGGTCGGGCGCGAGCACAAAGGCCGGATCGTGCGCGCCGATCCACTGCGGGGAGATGAACGGGCCCTCAAGGTGCACGCCGAGGATCCGCGGCCCCTGCGGCGCCGGCGCGGCCAGCACGCTGATCGCGCGGGTCAGCACCTCAGGGGCCGAGGTGACGAACGTGGGCTGGTAGGCGGTCACGCCGGTCGCGGCCAGCGGGCCGGCAACACGCGCGTAGTCCTCGGGCCCGGCGCCGAGAAAATCGACACCGGCGAAGCCATTGATGTGGGCATCAATGAAGCCCGGCACCGCAATGCCGAACGCCCCCTCCGCCGGCGTTACGCCCACGCCGCTCACGCGCCCGCCGGCGACGGTCACATCGCCGGGAACAAGCGTGCCGTCAACGACGGCAGCCTCCACGCCGAGGGGTCCGTCCAGGGATCGCGCGAGGTCCTTCACTGGTCTAGACCATACCAGCAGATGAGCCGATTGTTAACGGCTGAATTTGGTCTAGACAACTACGGGTCGACGCGGTAGGTTTCGCGCACGTCCAACGACGCCGGAGGAGAGCGCATGAGGAGCAGGGTGATGGAAGCGGCGCTGACAGCCGCCGCGGCAGCGATCGCTGTGGGCGGGTGTGGCAGCTCGTCGTCGGGCGGTAACGGCCCCGTGACCTTGAAGCTGGTCGCGGCCGACTATGGAACCGGTCCGAAGAACACCAGCCAGAAGTACTGGCAGAGCATCGCGACCGCCTTCCATCGCGCGAATCCGAAGATCACCGTGAAGGTCACGACGATCAACTGGAACAACTTCGACAACCAGGTCCAGACGATGGTCCAGAACCATCAGTTCCCGGACATCACGGAGGGCGACTACTTCTCCCAGTACGCCCAGCAGGGACTGCTGTACCCGGCGAGCCAGGTGCTGTCGAACACCGGCAACCTGCTGCCGGTGTTCAAGTCCCAGGGCAGCTACAACAACACCCAGTACGGCATGCCGTTCACGACCAGCACGCGGACGCTGTTCTACAACAAGAAGCTGTTCGCCCAGGCCCACATCTCCGGCCCGCCCACGACCTGGGCGCAAGTCCAGGCCGACGCGGCCAAGATCAAGGCGCTGGGCAAGATCGGGTTCGGTCTGCCGCTCGGCCCGGAGGAGGCTCAAGCGGAGGCGCTGCTGTGGTTCCTCGGTGACGGCGGCGGCTACATGAAGGGCTCCAACTGGACGATCAACAGCCCGCAGAACGCGGCCGCGCTGACGTTCCTGAAGGGGATGGTGAACGCCGGTGACACCGAGCCGAACCCGGCGACCAAGAACCGCACCACGCTGTGGGAGCAGTTCGCGGCGGGCAAGATCGGGATGATCAACGGCTCGCCGGCGCTGCTGCCGATCATCAAGAGCGGCGGTTCGCTGGGGCCTAAGGACTGGGGCTCTGTCCCGATCGCGGGTAAGACCGGCGCGCTGAACTCGACGCTCGGGGTCTGTGACAACGTCGCGGCCTTCAAGCAGAACGGACACCAGGCCGCGATCAAGAAGTTCCTGGACTTCGCCTACCAGGACAAGTACCAGCTGCAGTTCGTCAAGGAGTACCAGCTGCTGCCGGCCACGACCTCGGCGTCCAACACGTTGAAGTCCTCCCCCACCTACGGCTCGTTCTTCAAGGCGCTCCCCAAGTCGGTGCAGTACCCGAGCGCTCCGGCCTGGGCCCAGGTCAAGACCCAGATCCAGAACCAGCTCGGCACCGCGCTGTCCGGCAACCCGAGCAAGGTCCTGTCATCGATCCAGCAGGTCGCCCAGAAGAGCTAGTGACGGCGGTCGCCACAACCCCGAAGCGCAGGCTGGCAGGGGTAAAGCAAGCACTGCGACCGCTGCCCTGGATCGGGCCGGCGGTGGCGTTGATCGTCGCGATCGTGCTGTGGCCGGTTGTGGTGATGGTGAAGACCTCCTTCACCAACATCGCCTCGGATGGCTTCAGCACCGGTGGCGCGGGCTGGAAGAACTACCACAGCCTGTTACAGGAGCCCGCGCTCGGCGGGGTCGTGGTGCGGACGCTGCTGTGGGTCGCGCTCGTGGTCGGCGTGACGATGGTGATCGCACTGGCACTGGCGCAGCTGTTCAACACGCGCTTTCCGGGCCGGCGGATCGCGCGGTCGGCACTGATCGCGCCGTGGGCGGCGTCGGTGATGGTCACCGCGCTGGTGTTCCGCTGGGCGCTGGACCCCAACAGCGGCGCGATCAACGTCGTGCTGCACGCGTTCGGGATCGTGCACCAGATGGGCAGCCACCAGGCGGACTGGCTCGGCTCGCCGGGCACCGCGATGATCTGCATGATGGGCGTGGCGGTGTTCGTCTCCCTGCCGTTCTCCACCTATGCACTGCTGGCGGGGCTCCAGGGAATCCCGGATGAGGTACATGAGGCGGCCCGGGTCGACGGTGCCGGCAGGTGGCGGTCCTACCTGTCGGTCACGCTGCCGCTGCTGCGCCCCTCCCTGCTGGTGGCGACGCTGATCAACATCATCAACGTGTTCAACTCGTTCCCGATCATCTGGGAGATGACCCGCGGCGGCCCCGGCTATTCGACGAGCACCAGCACGACGATGATGTTCATCCTGAAGCAGTCCTGGGTCGGTGAGTCGGCGGCGCTGTCAGTCGCGAACTTCGTGCTGGTCGTGATCATCGCCTTGGCGTTCCTGCGCGTGACCACCAAGGACGGAGGGCTCGGATGAGCGTCACCACCGCATCACTCAGCGAAGCCCGGCTTAGGAGACAACGTACGCGCCGGCGGATCAGCTCCACGAAGCTGATGCTCAGCGTGCTGGCCTACGGCATCGCCGTGCTGTTCATCCTGCCGTACCTGGAAATGGCGGTCGCGGCTCTGCGCCCCGCATCCCAGCTGCTGGCGCCCAACTTGCTGCCCTCAAGCCTGGACTTCCACAACTTCACGTCGATCTGGTCGACCGGCTTCGGCGGGAACCTGGTCACCAGCCTGCTGATCGCCGGCGGCGCGACCGTGCTGGTGCTGGCGGTGGCCATCCCCGCCGCGTTCTACAGCGCGCGACACCGCTTCCGCGGCCGTGGCGTGTTCCTGGTGCTGGTGCTGGCGACCCAGATGTTCCAGCCGGCCTCAATGCTGGTGGGCATCCAGCGCGAGTTCTTGAACTTCAACGTCGGCTCCTCGACGCTGGAGCTGATCCTGATCAACGCCGGCTTCAACCTGGCCTTCGCGGTCTGGATCCTGAACGCCTACTTCGCCTCGATCCCGGTCGAGCTTGAGGAGGCCGCGATGCTGGACGGCTGTAGCCGGCTCTCGGCGCTGGGGCGGATCACGCTGCCACTGGCGGCGCCCGGCATCGTGACCGCGCTGATCTTCACCTTCATCGCCGCCTGGAACGAGTTCATGGTCGCGCTGACCTTCACCCTCGGGCAGTCAAGCGGCCGCCAGCCGCTGACCGTGGCCGTCAACAACTACATCGGCCAGTACTCGATCGACTGGGGCCACCTGTTCGCCGGGGCGCTGATCGCGACCGTCCCGGTGATCATCCTGTTCGCGCTGATCGAAGGACGGGTTGTCGGCGGGCTGACCGCCGGCTCTGTCAAGTAGTCGCGCGCGACGCCAAGCGCGTCAGCAGCCCGGCAACCTCGTCCCGGACCGCCGCGCGCCCCGCGCCCAGATAGGCGCGCGGGTCGACCGCCTCCGGCCGTTCGGCCAGCGCACGTCGCAGGGCGGCGCTGAAGGCGACGTTCAGGCGCGTGGCGACGTTGATCTTCGCGATGCCGTGGGCGGCCGCGATCAGCATGTCAGGCTCGCTGACCCCCGAGGCGCCGTGCAGTACCAGCGGGACGGGCACCGCCTCACGGAGCCGCGCGATCAGCTCGAAGTCCAGGGTCGCCCCGGTGCTGACCATCGCGTGGGATGTGCCGACCGCCACCGCCAGCCCGTCGACGCCGGTCGCAGCGACATAGGCGGCCGCCTCCGCGGGGTCGGTGCCGACCCCGACTTCGTGGTTGCCGTCCTTGCCTCCGATCTCACCGAGCTCGGCCTCCACCCAGACCCCCTGGGCCTGTGCCTCGGCCGCTACCGCGACCGTGTTGGCGACGTTGTCCGCGTATGACAGCGCCGCGGCGTCGAACATCACGGACCCGAACCCGAGTCCGATCGCCTCAAACACAAGGCCCGGGCTGGTCGCGTGGTCGAGGTGCACGGCAATGTCGATCCAGGACTGCCGCGCCAGGCCGACCATCGCGGAGCCGATTCCGGCCAGCCCGCCGTGGTAGGTGATCGTGTTCTCCGATACCTGCAGGATCACCGCCTCGCCGGCGGCCTCGGCGCCGGCGACGATCGCCTCGGCATGCTCGAGCCCGATCACGTTGAAGGCCAGCGCGGCGCCTTGGCGCGCCTGCGCGGCGGATACGAGCTGTCCGGTGGAGATCAGCGCCATCAGCGCAGCGCTCCCAACGGCTCCGCACGGACGTTCGCCAGGTAGCGGCGGTAAACGTCCAGATCGACGCTGCCCGCCAGCGGCGCCCGGACCGCGGCCGCGGCCAGCGCGGCGGCGTGGACGAGCTGCTCAGGCCAGGGTTGGCCCG
>JAFMRN010000402.1 GCA_017354065.1 Solirubrobacterales bacterium | reverse complement strand
GTTGCGGGGCCGGCGTGCGTGGGGGTGGGCACGCACGCCACCGCTGCCGTCGTCATTGCCCGACTCATCCGCGCGCCGGCGCAGCAGCCACCAGAGGGCGAGCAACACCAGCACCGCGGTGAGTTTGAAACCGACGGCGTTCCACAGGGACGCAAGAGTCATTGCACTCATGCTAACCCAATTGCAACAAACGGGTCAGGAGGAGACCCCCGGCCCTTGTCGAACGCTATGCGCGCAGCTGTACGGGCCGATCCTCGAAGTGCGTGATCTTGGCCAGCTCACTCACGCGCTCGTTGATCTCGGCGGCCTTCAGCCGCTGCAGGCGCTCGGTCCCGAACTCCTCGACGTTGTAGGAGCCGAGCACGGTGCCATAAGCCATCGCGCGGCGCAGCAGGTCCTGGCCGATCTCCTCGTCCGGGTGCGCGGCCACGTAGCCGACAAAGCCGCCGGCGAAGCTGTCGCCCGCTCCGGTCGGGTCGTGCACGTCGGCCAGCGGGAAGGCCGGCAGCGAGAAGAACCCGTCCTTGGTGATCAGCGCGGCGCCGTACTCGCCCTGCTTGCCGACAACCGCCTTGGGACCCCAGCTGAGGACCTCCTGGGCGGCCTTGATCAGGTTCGGGGCGCCGGTCAGCTGCCGCAGCTCGGCGTCGTTGAGGATCACGCAGTCGACCTCAGAGATCGCCTTGACCAGGCTGTCCTTGGCGATGTCGATCCACAGGTTCATCGAGTCCAGCGCCACGAAGCGCGCGTTCTTGGCCTGGGCGCGGACCTCGCGCTGCAGGTCCGGCTGGATGTTGGCGAGGAATAGCACGTCGGCGTCCTGGGCCGGCGCGGACAGCTTCGGCTTGAAGGTCTCGAACACGCCGAGCTGCGTGTCGAGCGTGTCACGCTCGTTCAGGTCCCAGCCGTAGACGCCGCTCCAGAAGAACGTCTTGCCCGGGACGTGCTCAATGTCGTCGGTGTTGACGTTACGTGCGTGCAGGACCGCGTCTTCCGCGGCGCTCCAGTCATCACCGACGGGGCCGACCACACGGACCGAGTCGAAGAAGGAAGCTGCCAGCGCGAAGTGCACGGCGGAGCCGCCCAGCATCTTGGGGCGCTCGCCAAAGGGGGTCTTGACCGCGTCAAAGGCGATCGAACCTACAACAGTGAGAGACATGGCCGGGCAGCGTAGACGGTCGGCCCTCCTACCTGTAACTTGACGGACGGAACAACCGGCAGTACGGGACGTTTGAGCGTCCCAGAGGCCGGCCAGACGCGTCTGAACGGGGGTTTTCGCGCGGCTGTGAGCTATAGCGGGCACGCGATCCAGGGCAGGAGCGGCTCCACGGACCGGATTGGTCCGGACAAATACAGTCATCATGGATGTGGTAGATCGTCTAGGTACGGCGCACCGTGCTGCGATCGTGCGGGAAGAGACTTCGGAGTGAAGAGGTAATGGATGAGTGCGGGAGCCAACATCGAGTACGCCATAGACCATGAGCTGTCCGACGCGGGTTTTGAGGGCCATCTGAGCGTCACGCCCTCCCTGGACACAGCCGCGTCACTTGAGGCGGTGTTCGCGCCCGTGCACTCACTGACCGCCTTTGAGGAGACCGTCGACCGGCTGGGGACCGCGATCCGGCTTGGCCTGCTGCCGCCCGGCACGCGCTTGCCGGCCGAGCGCGAGCTCTGCACGCGCCT
>JAFMRN010000401.1 GCA_017354065.1 Solirubrobacterales bacterium | reverse complement strand
ATGAACGGCAGCATCACATCCAGCAGCGCCACGTCCGGCGTCCCGGCCCGGAACGCGTTCAGCCCCGCCTGGCCGTCAGCGGCCGCCGACACGGCGAAGCCGAAGGACTCCAGCAACAGCGCCGTGGTCTCACGGATCGGCGGGTCGTCCTCGACCAGTAGTACGCGCGGGCTCATTGTTGACTCGGCCCCTGGCGTGAGAGCGCGTAGCGCTGCTTCCCCACCGTCATCTGGCTATAGAGGGCGGAGGTGCCCTGCAGCGTCAGTCCGGACGCGGTCACGTGTACGCGCTTGTTCACCAGGCCGCCGGTCGCGCAGCTGGGGTTACACGAGGCCTCCGACAGGACTCCGGAGCCACTTGCACGCGCGTGTCCCCAACCGGTCCAGCGCATACCCCGAAGCTGCGAGTTGGCGTCCCCGCAGGCCAGCACGAGTGAGGCCGGCCGCGTTACCGCGTGCCCACTGCAGTCGTAGATCGCGACCGCGCGGTCAAGCGGCACCGACCGCGGTGGGGCGGTCGCCAGAGCGGCCCCACCGCAGCCGCCGAGCCCAAAGCCGGCGGCTGCGACGGTGACCAAGAGACGTTTCACGCGGGCTGCTGGCCCGTGGGTGCCGGCGTGGCGCTGACCGGTCCGTGGGCGGTCAGTGAGAAGCGCTGGCCGTTGACGCTGAGCTGCGTGTAGCGGCCGTGCCTGAGCTCGCTGGCGGTGACGCGCACGTGCTTGCGCACCGGCTTGCCATCCGCGCAGGACGGGGTGCAGGACTGTTTGGACTCGATCGCGGTTGCGGTCGCGCGCGGCGCACCCCAACCCTTCCACTGAAGCTTCTGAAGGCTGTCGTTGGCATCGCCGCAGGCAAGCACCAGCGAACCGGGCTTGGCCTGGGCGTGGCCGTTGCAGTCGGCGATCTTGGCGGGGGCGCTGGCGAGCGCCGGTGCGGCGCCGGTGAGCAGCAGGGTCCCGGCGATTGCGATGCTGGACTTGAACATGTGATTGACCTCCTGGTTGTTGACGCCCGGAAGCTTCGACCGCTCGCATCACGGCACCACGGCGTCAACGTAACGCCGGGGTAACGATCCGGGAACCTGACCCAATACGATCAAGCGCTCCATGGATTACACGCTCCCCAGCGGCGACAAGCTCTCCCTAACCGAAGGCGCCACGGGCGCCGACCTGGCCGCCGCGATCGGCCCCGGCTTGGCGCGCGCCGCGCTTGCGATCAAAGTTGACGGCGTCACCTACGACCTCGCCCGTGAACTGCCCACGGACGGCCCCGGCAACGTTGAGATCATCACCGAGAAGAGCGGGGAGGAGGCGCTGGAGCTGATCCGCCACGACACCGCGCACGTGCTGGCGGCGGCGGTGCTGGACCTATACCCGGGCGTGAAGATAAGCATCGGTCCGCCGATCGACAACGGGTTCTACTACGACTTCGAGTTCCCGGACGGGGTCAGCATCAGCGATGCGGATTTCGAACGCATTGAGGCGAAGATGGCCGAGCACGTCAAGGCCGATGAGGGCTTCACGCGTGAAGACATCGCGGTCTCAGACGCGATCCAGCGGTTCAAGGCAGAGCAGCAGCCCTACAAGGTCGAGCTGATCGAGGACCTGATCAAGAACGAGGGCGCTGAGACCGTAAGCCTCTACACCAACGGTCCCTTCACCGACCTCTGCCGCGGGCCGCACG
>JAFMRN010000196.1 GCA_017354065.1 Solirubrobacterales bacterium | reverse complement strand
AGCCGCGAGCCCCCCGCCCCTGCGCACCCCCTAGAGAGCCCCAAGCATCCCGCGGATACGCTGCTCGCCGCGATCCAGCGGGACGTCCGCGCCGACCGCCAACCACCGGGGCCGCCGCTGACAGACGACGCGGAAGACGAGCGCATGACGCCCGCCGCCGACGACCAGTCGCTGCGCATCCACGCCTGCCACGGACGCGCCCGCCAGGTCGAGGTTCTGCGCGAGGCGATTCTGCATCGCCTCCAGGCGGACCCCAGCCTGGAGCCGCGTGACGTGATCGTGATGTGCCCGGACATCGAGGAGTTCGCCCCGCTGATCCAGGCGACCTTCGCGGACGGGCTGTTGCCGCTGTCCCTGGCGGACCGCAGCCCGCGCCAGACCAACCCGCTGCTGGCCGTCGCGGCACGGCTGATGGAGCTGGCCGGCGGACGTCTGACCGTGTCAGAGGTACTGGACCTGATCGACATGACCGCGGTCCGCCTGCGCTTCGGTTTCAGTGATGATGACCTGACCCAGATCCGCGGCTGGGCTAACGACGCTCAGATCCACTGGGGCATCGATGACCAGCACCGCAGCCGCTGGAAGCTTGAGGGCATCCCGGCCGGAACCTGGCGCCAGGGCCTCAGCCGTCTGCTGCTTGCTACCGCACTTCCCGCAGGGGGCACCGAGCTGTACGGAGGCACGCTGGGAGCGGCTGATATCGACAGCTCCGATATCGAGCTCGCCGGCAGCCTGGCCGAGCTGGTGGACCGCCTTGACGCGGCGGTATCGCGGCTGACCGCGCCGGCCCCGCTGGCAGAGTGGATCGGTGCGTTGGGCGACGCGGTCGACTCCCTGGCAGCCGCCCAAGCGGAGCAGGCTTGGCAGCGCGCCGAGCTCGGGCGATTGTTGGACGACCTCCTGTCTGACGCCGGGCTCGCGAGTGACGTCGAGCTGACACTTGCTGACGTACGCACGCTGCTCACCCATGCGCTGGCGGGCCGGCCGACCCGCGCGAACTTCCGGTCGGGGCGGCTCACCGTCTGCACCATGCATCCGATGCGCTCGATCCCCCATCGCGTGATCTGCCTGCTGGGGATGGACGATCACGCCTACCCGCGGCGCTCGCCCCAAGACGGTGATGACGCACTGATGGAGGACCCCCACGTCGGCGATCGTGACCCGCGAGCCGAGGACCGCCAGCTGCTGCTGGACGCGCTGATGGCAGCCGAAGACGCCCTGATCATCACCTACAGCGGCAACGACGAACGGACCAACGCCCCCCTGCCGCCCGCGGTACCGATCGGTGAGTTGCTGGACGCCGTCGACGCGACCGCTATCGACGCGCGCACGCAGGTGCTCGTGCGCCACCCGCTCCAGCCCTTCGACCCCAAGAACTTCAGCGCCGGGGCCCTCACCCCGGACGGCAGCTGGAGCTTCGACCCCCTGGCGTTGACCGGCGCCAAGGCGCTGCTGAACGCGGAGCGCACACCCGCCGAGCAGAAGTTCCTGCCCGAGCCGCTGCTCCCACCGGCGCCGGAGGCGAGCATCGCCCTGGAGGACCTGATCGGGTTTGTCGAACGGCCCGCACGCGCGTTCCTGCGCCAGCGCCTCGGCGTGTCGGTCGCTCGCTGGGAGGATGAGGTCCAGGACGAGCTGCCGGTTGAGTTCGACGCCCTGGAACGCTACGGCGTCGGCCAGCGGCTGCTGGAAGCCGTACTCGCCGGCGTCGACTGGGCCGGCGCGATCAAGGCTGAGATCGCCCGCGGAACGCTGCCGCCGGGCGAGCTGGGACGACCGATAGTCAAACAGGCCTCAGGCGTGGTCGCGGCGCTTGCGGACCGCGCGAAAGCGGTCGGCGGCGGGGACCAACAAACGTTCGAGACGAACGTTCAGCTGCCCGACGGCCGGCGCGTGACCGGCACCGTGTCAGGCGTGCGTGACCGGGTGCTGTTGTCGGTCTCATTCGCGCGGCTGAACCCCCGGCACCGGCTCGCGGCCTGGGTGCGCCTGCTGGCGCTGTCGGCCGCCCACCCAGACACACCCTGGGAGGCGATCACGATCGGCAAGGGCAGCGGTCCGGCCAATACGGTCGCGCTGGCGCGGATCTCGTCCCTGGGCGCTTCCACAGAAGCACGGGCAAAGACGGCGATCAGTGAACTGACCGCTCTGGTTGACCTCCGCGCGGAGGGCCTGTGCCGGCCGCTGGCGATCCCGGCCAAGAGCGCCGAGGCCTGGGTCCGGGCCGACGCGGAGGGCGAGGACCGCGTCCAGGCGGCACTGAACGAGTGGAAGTCCGGCTACACGCGCGGCAAGAACTCCTTCTACATGGAGCGCGAGGACGCCGAGCCTGAACACGCGCTGGTATTCGGTCCCGAGCTGCCCATGGCGCAGCTGGAAGCAGACGCGCCGCGGCTGTGGACGCCGCTGCGCGCACGGGAGCGGATCGAGTACTCATGAGCACTCCCGACCGCTTCGTCCTAGACGCAGATCTGCCGGCCGGTGTCACCGTCCTGGAAGCCAGCGCCGGGACCGGCAAGACCTACACCATCGCCGCACTGACCACGCGCTTCGTCGCTGAGGGCGTGCCGCTGGAGCGAATGCTGGCGGTCACCTTCACGCGCATGGCGACCGGTGAGCTGCGCGAGCGGATCCGTGAGCGGCTGCTGCGATCCGAGCGGCTCCTGAACTCCGTGCTGGCCGGCACGCCGGCCCCCACCAGCGAGTCCGCCGACCCTGTCGATGTGCTGCTCGCCGCCGGCAGCGCCGACGCCGTCCGACAGCACCGTGACCGGTTGACCACCGCGCTGTCGAGCTTCGACAGCGCCACGATCGCCACCACCCACAGCTTCTGCCATGAGATGCTGATCGAGCTCGGCACGCACGGGGAGCTCGAACCCGGCGTGCAGCTGATCGAGCACGTCGACGACCTCCGCTCCCAGGTGGTCGACGACCTGTACGTGCGTCGCTTCTGGAAACAACCGGGCACCCCTCTGCTCGATCGCGCCCAGGCCGGCCTGGTCGCGGAGGCGGCCGACAGGTATCAGGATGCGGTGCTCCATCCCCTGAAGGAGCCCGACGGCGCCGCCCCGGCGATGCGCCTGCGCCTGGCCCACGCGGTCCGCCAGGAACTGCGCGCCCGCAAACGCGCACTCGGGCTGATCACCTACGACGATCTGGTCAGCGCGCTGTACAAGACGCTCACCAAAAGCCCGGACCGGGACGCCGCGCTCAAGCAGCTGCGCAATCGGTACCAGGTGGTGCTGATCGACGAGTTCCAGGACACCGACCCGGTCCAATGGGAGATCGTCTCCCGCGCTTTCGGCGCCTCAGAGGTCCGCCTGGTGCTGATAGCCGACCCCAAGCAGGCGATCTACGCCTTCCGCGGCGCCGACGTTTTCGCCTATCTGAACGCAGCGCGAACCGCGTCATCAAGCGCGACGCTGCCGACCAACTACCGCTCTGACGGACGCCTGCTGGCCGGCTTCGACGCCCTGTTCGCCAACGCCCGGCTAGGCCATCGGGAGATCGCCTACCGGCAGGTATCCCCCGCCCAGGAGCACAAGGGCTCACGCCTACAAGGGGCACCGGAGCCGGCCGCGCTGCGCTTCCGCGTGCTCGATCGGACCCAGGTGGCACAGACGGGCACAGGGGCGGCGCAGTCCCCCGCCGCGCGTGCCGCGGTCGCCCAAGACGTGGCGGCGGACATCGTCGCGCTGCTGAGCTCGGATGCCCAGATCCCGCGCAAGGACACCAGCAAAGACGCCCAGCCCGAACCGCTGACCCCCGGGGACATCGCCGTGCTGGTGCCCAAGCACTCGAACGCCAGCGCCGTCCGCGAGCAGCTTGAAGCCGCCGGGGTTCCGGTCGTGATCGCGGGCGCCGGCAGCGTGATGGATACCCCGGCCGCCCAGCACTGGCTGACGGTCCTGGAGGCGCTGGAACGCCCCGCCTCTGCGCTGCGCGCCCGCACCGCTGCGCTGACCCCGCTGCTCGGCTGGAGCGCCGAGACGCTGTCGGCCGCCGGCCAGACCGAGCTCGAAGGCCTCCACCGGGACCTGCATCGCTGGGCGCGGCTGTTCAGCGGCTCGGGGGTCGCAACGATGACCCAGACGCTGCTGGCCGACTGTCAGGTCGCCGGCCGGCTGCTCGCCCAGCTCGACGGTGAGCGGCTGGTGACAGACCTGGAGCACGTCGCCGAGCTGCTGCACCGGGCGTGCGTCGAGGAGCAGTTCGGGCTCTCCGCACTGACCGGCTGGCTGCGCAAACGCATAGCCGCCGCCAGAGCCGAGGGAGCGCACGGGGATGAGCGCACCCGCCGGCTCGACTCCGACGCGGCCGCGGTGCAGGTGCTGACGATCCACCGCAGCAAGGGCCTGGAGTGGCCCGTCGTCTACTGCCCCTACCTGTGGGACACCGGCCGCATCGATTCACGCGAGAAGAAGCCCGTCTACTTCCACGACGAGGGCGGCACCCGCGGTGTCGATGTATCGCTTGAGGGCCGCGGCTACGACGCCAACCACAAGCGCTATGTCGCCGAGGAGCGCGGTGAGGACCTGCGTCTCGCGTACGTGGCGCTGACCCGCGCGCGCCACCGCGCGGTGGTCCACTGGGCCGGCACCTGGGATGCCGTCAACTCCCCCCTGAACCGGCTCCTGTTCGCGCGCGATCAGGACGGCGAGATCGCCACCTGGGGTGGTGACCAGCGCTCGAGCAGAACCCAATCCGACGCGGACACGGTCAAGGCGCTGGAGGCCGTGGCAGAGCGCAGCAGCGACCCGGACGCGGTTGCGGTCGAGTGGGCCCGTCCCGACCTGATCTCACCCGCCCGCTGGGCGCCGCCACTCAACAAACCGGCCGAGCTCCAGACCGCCCAGTTCACGCGCACGCTCGATCTGCGCTGGCGGCGGACCTCCTACTCGGCCCTGACGGTGGCCGCGCACGAGGCACGGATCGGCTCCGAGCCCGAGCAGCCACAGCTCGACGATGAGCCGGATACGCCCGAGACGGTCGCCGGCGCCGACCTGCCCCTGGCAGGCATGGCAGCCGGACCGGCCGTCGGCACCGTGGTCCACAACGCGCTGGACGCGGCCGACTTCAACGCGCCG
>JAFMRN010000400.1 GCA_017354065.1 Solirubrobacterales bacterium | reverse complement strand
CGCCGCGGCGAGCAGCTCGGCAAGCTCCCTGCTTGACCCGACGTCAAGGGCCGCCACGCCGATCGAGACGGTGACGGTGACCGGCTCGCCGCGCGGCGTGGCGATCGGGAGCCGCGCGATGTGCGCCCGGACCCGCTCGGCGATGCGGAAGGCGTCCACCGCCCGGGTCTGCGGCAGCAGCATCACGAACTCCTCGCCGCCGAACCGCCCGGCCAGGTCGTACTCGCGCAGCACGCCGGTCATCGTGTCCGCGATCCTGCGCAGCACCTCGTCTCCCACCAGGTGCCCGTAGTTGTCGTTGATCTGCTTGAACCGGTCCAGGTCGAGCAGCGCCACGGCGAGCGGCGAGGAGGTGCGGACGGCGCGGGCCACCTCGGCGGACGCCTCGCGCTCCCAGGTGGCCGCGTTGAGCAGGCCCGTCTTCGCGTCGGCCCGCGCCTCGCTGAGCAGCTGCGCGTGCCGGAAGGAGCGCTGCAGCAGCGTGGTCAGCGGCAGGGCGATGATCAGCGTGAGCTCGCTGATCGTCATGCCCACGGCGACGAGCAGGGCGGCGCACAGCTCGGTCGCGTCGTTGTGCAGCGTCTCCCTGGAGAACAGCTCGCCGGAGATGCTCGCCGCCGGGTTCTCCAGCTTGAACGCGGCCGCGATCAGCCCCTGGTTGACCGCCCACTGCATGACCGCGCCGGCGCCGGCGGCCAGCAGCCACAGGGCGGTGTGCTGCGAAAGGTAGGCGCGCGGCGTGGTGCTGCCGGGCAGCATTGTCATGTAGACCAGCCGGGCGCACCCGTACGCTATGCCGATCGACGCGACGGTGTAGACCCGCTTGTAGACGGGTGCCTGCCGGACGCGCCACTGGGTCAGCGTGATCCTGATCGCCGGGACGATCAGCGCGTACAGGCCCGGCAGCAGGAACACGACCGGGAGCTCCCAGACCGCGTAGACGTCCTTCACCACGCCGGCCGGCTCGCTGGCCCGGCGGGTCAGCTCAACCGAGAAGGCGCCGCAGGCGACTAGCGCGCCGAACAGCGCCAGGTCCGTGGCCCGGAGGTGGAAGTACACCGCGCGGTCGGCGATCCACCCCAGGTACCCGCACGTCACCACGGACCACAGCCCGAGCAGCGGGCGGCGCAGCGACCACACGGCCCACTCCCGGACGCGAGGCGCTGCGTGCCTAAACACGGCGCGACGCGCGTGATCCATCTGACCTCCCGAGCTTGCACGATGCCGTCCGCCGTCGCTCCGGGCTGAGCACGCCGGATAGCGCAACGTGCGGCGCTAATCCCACATTGTCACAGATTTCACGTGCGTATTGTCAAAACACGGCTACCCACTGACAACGGCCCCGGCCGCGACCGGTGCCCGGACATGGTGAAACGCCTGTGGCGCGAGCGTTTGCGGTGACGGAGGCACGCGCCCCCGGGCGCAGCACGTAACCAAAACGTAACCTTTCCCCATTCACCTGCCGGATCGCGCCCGGTGCTGGCAAGCTCGTGCACGCGCGGGCGGTAATCACCAGAAATGCGAACGAGAGCGGTCATGTCCGGCAATTGCCGACAGCCGTGTTTGACAACCCGTGTTTGACAACCCGTGTTTGACGACCCCGTGTTTGACGACACTGCGTCACAACCCCTCCCCCCTCGAATCTCGGTCGAAGGAGGCGGCATGGGCACGACCGGCTGGGCTTAGAGCCTG
>JAFMRN010000195.1 GCA_017354065.1 Solirubrobacterales bacterium | reverse complement strand
CCGCAGGACGCCCTCATGGATCGCGCTCGGGAGCTGCTCAAACACGTCGGAGTGCTCCCAGACCAGGCGGAAGAACGGCGAACCCCAGGATCCCAGCGCGACCACGTCGACCAGCGCCAAGCCGGCCACCGGACGCCCATGGATCAGGTGCGCGCGCAACGCCACCGCGCCGCCGATGTCGTGTGCAACCAGCACCGGGCGTTCAAGCTCCCAGTGCTCCAGCAGCGCCGCGAGCCGGGCCCCGTGCGCAGCCAGCGAGACGTCCTGATCCGGGCGTTTATCAGAGGCGCCAAAGCCGAGCAGGTCAAACGCGTACACGCTGAAGCGCTCGCTCAGCCGCCGCGCCACACGCCGCCACGTCCACGATGACCAGGGCGTGCCGTGGACCAGCACCACCGCCGGTCCCTGACCAAACCGATCCCAGGCGATCGCGCCCGTGTCTGTCACAAAGCGCTCGGCAAGCGTCCATTCGTCCATGCGGCGGACGCTACCAACGGTTAAAAGACGACGGGCGAGGCATCCCCAAATGCCTCGCCCGTCGCAACCCCTGAACTGTCCCGACCAAGTTCAAGTCCAAGAAGGAAGTTCAAGCTTCAAGTTCTGCTGGCAGCCTCCGGTTGCCGTGGAAAGAATGATCCCCTTTACACACCGGAATCGCGTCCCCTGAGAGGGGTGATCTTCGGAGCACCCCGGGTGACCCAAGAAGGGTGACACCGGCATCACCCGTCGAGTACCCTTACGGGATGGCCCCCGTCTCTCCTGCACTACCAGGCCGACCTCCGATCTCCGTGCTGCTGGCCCAGTTCGAGGACATCACCGGTCTCGGCCTGAAGACGCTGATAGACGGCGACGCCAGCCTCAACGTGGTCGCAACCGACGTCCCCCACAGCGGACTGGTGCCCGCATTGACGGACACCCAGCCGGATGTGGCGGTCCTCAACTTCGGCTCACTCGCCTCCGCCCAGGAGCTGCGCGACCTTCACAACCAGTTCCATGACACGCACCTGCTGGTTCTGGCCAACCGTCCCGACACGACCGAGTGCCGCCAGCTCCTATCCTTCGGCGCCACCGCCTGCCTGGCCAAGAACACCGAGGCGCGCGACGTGCTCCACGCGATCCATCTCGCCTCCCGTGGGCTCCAGGTGATGCCCTCCGGCATCCTCGAGGCCGCCCCCGCCACCGGACCGGACCTGCTGACCATGCGTGAGGCAGAGGTGCTGGGGCTGCTCCAGACCGGCCGCGCCAACGGGGAGATCGCCCTGGAGCTCGGGATCGGCGTTGAGACCGTACGTACGCACGTGCGCCGGGTCTACCGCAAGCTCGGCGTCAAGACGCGACGTGAGCTGCGGAGCGGATCAGCCCACGGCTGATCAGCGCCTCAGCGATCTGCACTGTGTTGGTCGCCGCGCCCTTGCGCAGGTTGTCGGCGACAACGAACATGCTGAAGGCCCGCGGGTGCGTCGGGTCGTCCCGGACGCGCCCGACGAACACCTCGTCCCTGGCCTCCGAGCGCAGCGGTGAGGGAACCTGTTCAAGGACCAGCCCCGGCGCCGCGGCCAGCAACTCGTTCACGCGCTCGATGCTCAGCGGCTCACGTGTCTGGACGTTGACGGACTCTGAGTGGCCGACCCGGACCGGCACGCGCACGCAGGTGACCGCCACGCCGATCTGATCGTCCTCCAGGATCTTGCGCGTCTCGAACATCATCTTCAGCTCCTCATCCGTGTCGAGTGAGCCGTCCGGGAACGAACCAGCCGCGCCAATCACGTTGAAGGCAATCGTGTCCGGGTAGACCGCCGGCGCCGGCGCGGGCTGACCCGCGAGTGAAGCGGCCGCCTCCGCGTCCAGCGCTTCAAGTGCCTTCTGCCCGGTGCCGGACACCGACTGGTAAGTGGAGACGATCAACCGCTCGATCCCGGCCGCGCGCTGGATCGGCGCGAGAGCCACCATCAGCTGCATGGTTGAGCAGTTGGGGTTCGCTACCAGGCCCTTGTGAGCGTCCAGGGCGTGGGGGTTCACCTCGGCGACCACCAGCGGCACCTCGGGATCGCGCCGGAACGCCGAGGAGTTGTCGACCACCACGGCCCCGGCCTCGACGAACCGCGGCGCCCACGCCTTTGAGGTTGAAGCCCCCGCGGAGAACAGCGCGATGTCAAAACCGCTCAGGTCCGCCTGGTCGTTTAGCGCGACCACGGTGCGCCCGTCGATCACGCGCCCAGCTGAGCGCTCGCTCGCGAACAGCGTCAGTTCGGAGTCGAGCCCGCGCTCAGCCAGGCACTGGAGCATCACCGCGCCGACCGCGCCGGTGGCGCCTACGACTGCAATTCGGGTCATCGGCTCTGCTCCGCGAACCCGCCCTCGGCCTGGACGTCCTCGACTGACAGGTTGAAGGCCTTGTGCAGCGCGCGGACGGCCTCGGGCACCTGGTCGGCGCGGATCAGCGTCGTGATCTTGATCGGCGAGGTGTGAATGATCTCGATGTTGATCTCCTCCTCGGCCAGCACCTGGAAGACCTTGGCGGCAACACCCGGGTGTGAGCGCATGCCGGCACCGATGATCGAGACCTTGCCGACGTCCGGGTCGACCTCAACCCCGGCCAGCTCCAGGTCCGCGCGGATCGGACCGAGCGCCGCCTCGGCCGCTGCCAGGTCGTCGGTGGACAGCGTGAAGGAGACCTCGGCCACGACGCCGTCACCCTTCGGCTCGTTCTGCACGATCGTGTCGACGTTGACGCCGGCTTCCGCCAGCGCGGTGAAGATCGACGCGGCCGCGCCCGGGCGGTCCGGGACGCCGGTCAGGGTGATCAGTGCCTCGTCAACCGAGTGCACAACGGATGTGATCAGCGGGTTCTCCACGGTCTGCTCCTCGTCGACGACTACGGTACCTGGCGCGTCGCCAAAGCTTGAGCGACAGTGCAGGCTGACGCCGTGCGTTCGCGCATATTCGACGCTGCGCAGCTGCAGAACCTTCGCGCCGGAGGACGCCATCTCCAGCATCTCCTCAAACGACACGGTGTGGAGCTTGCGCGCTTCGGGCACGATCCGCGGGTCGGCGCTGTAAACGCCGGACACGTCCGTGTAGATCTCACAGACCTCGGCCTTGACAGCCGCCGCCAGCGCCACGGCGGTGGTGTCGGACCCGCCCCGTCCCAGCGTCGTCACGTCCTTGGTCGTCGAGACGCCCTGGAAGCCCGCGACCAGCACGACCTTGTCCTCTGCCAGCGCCTCCCGGATGCGGTCTGCCTTCACATCGACGATCCTGGCCCGCGTGTGCGAGGTGTCGGTCACGATCCCCGCCTGGGAGCCGGTCAGAGAGATCGCCTTGTGTCCCAGGTCGTTGATCACCATCGCGCACAGCGCGCAGCTCTGGCGCTCACCGGTGGACAGCAGCATGTCCATCTCGCGCGGATCCGGGTGCGCGGAGACCTCGTAGGCGGCGTTGATCAGCTCATCGGTGGTGTGCCCGCGCGCGGACAGCACGGCGACCACGCGCTTGCCGGCCTCGCGCTGGGCGACGATCCGCTGCGCGGCGCGCTTGATCCGTTGTGCGTCGGCGACCGATGTGCCGCCGAACTTCATCACGACCGTGTTGGGCATCGGGTCCGCAGACTAGATGAAAGAGGGGCCCGCCTACGCGGCCACATGGCCGCTCCGGCACCCTCTACAGCGTCCGGCGCCCCGCAAACGCCCGCCCCAAGGTCAGCTCGTCCGCGTACTCCAAATCCGCACCCACCGGCAACCCGGAGGCCAGCCGCGTGACGTTCACGTGCGCCGCGCGCTGGTGGATCCCGGCGGCAACGTGCAGCGCGGTCGCCTCCCCGGTGGTGGTCGGGTTGGTCGCGACCACGACCTCTTTGACGCCGTCGCGCTGCACCCGGTCATACAGCTCGGCGATCTTCAAGTCCTCCTCATCGACCGCGTCGATCGGGGACAGCGCGCCGCCGAGCACGTGGTAGCGCCCGCTCCATTCGTGCGTGCGTTCGATCGGGAACACGTCAGCGGGCTCCTCGACGACGCACAGCAGCGTCGGGTCACGCCGCGCGTCCTGGCAGATCGGGCAGCGCGGCCCCTCAGCCAGGTTGAAGCACTCCTCACACAGCCCGATCTTCTCCTTCACCTCGCGGATCGCCAGCGCCAGCGCGTAAGCGTCCTCATCCTGGACGCGCAGGATGTGGAAGGCCAGCCGCTGGGCGGTACGGGTGCCGATCCCGGGAAGTTTTGACAGCTCCCCGATCAGGCGCTGGAGCGGTGCGGCGTACAACTACAAACCTGGAATTCCCAGGCCGCCCATGCCGCCGGCGCCACCGAGCGGACCCGCGGCGGCCTCAAGCCGTTGTGAGGCCATCTCCTGGGCCTTGCGCAGGCCCTCATTGACAGCCGCGAGCACCATGTCCGAGAGCATCTCCGGATCGTCGGGGTCCACGGCCTCGGGCTTGATCGTCAGCGACTTGAACTCCAGGTCGCCGGTGACCTCAACGCTGACCACCCCGCCGCCGACCGCCGCGGTGACTGTCTCGTCCTTCAGCGCCTCCTGGGCCTTGGCGATATCGGCCTGGACCTTCTGGACCTGCTTCATCATCTGGTTCATGTTCGGCTGCGGTGGCATCTAGGTCTCCTCGATCTCTTTGGCGTCGAACTCCTCGACAAAACGGCGCACGAGCTCCTCATCTGAAAGCTTGTCATCCGCCGCGGCCGCCGGCTCTGCGTCGGTCAGCTCATAGCGCAGCGTCAGCTGCGCGCCGGTCACGTTGCGCACCGCCTCGGCCGCCGTGCGCATGTGCTCTGACTGCTCGACCTTGCGCTTGAAGAACGCCGCGTTGGCCGGCAGCCCGAGTACGAGCTCACCGCCCGACGTCCCCAGCGGCTGAGCGCTTGCGAGCATCCCCGCGAGCATCCCGTTCTGCCCCCGCACGATCTCCACCACGGCCGGCCACAGCTGCTTGATCTGCGCCAGGTCGGCCGGCGGACTTTGAGTTCCGCCGGCCGGAAGTGGCGTCGGCGCAGGTTCCGGCTCCGGCTCCGGCGGGGTCTCCCGTTTCGCCGCCGGCTCGACCTCCGGCGGTGTGACGCTCCCCTGTTCGAGGCGCTCCAGCCGCGACAGCAGCGCGGC